>NZ_JBFUJC010000066.1:0-11288 GCF_056401595.1 Paenisporosarcina sp. P4_E4_2
TCATCATCCCACATTTCTACTTTTCTGAAAATTAAACTTAGGTAGTAACTTTTGTTGCTATTGGTACTATACCTGCATAAAACAAAAGCACTATACCAAGAGCGACATAATAAGAGTCAGGACTTTTTTTAAAAGTGATTGTTAATTAAGTGTGACTGGTAAGAAGCCTTCAATAGTTTTAGGAGCTACAGGGCATTATCAAACAACACCTGTAATCATAATTTGGAAGAACGCGGATATTTTGAGTGCAATTGAAGAAATAATTACAGACAAGATATTTGGATTATGTAAAAGTCGATCAATCAGGTGGGCATAAGAAAAGCTATTCAGCTTAAAGCTGCAGCACATTTGCTTAAAGGATTTTTTTGAGGATATTATTTCCGTGCTTTCTCATATCACTAAAGATAAGAATGTTACAATGACCTTAGATTGTGATAATAGCGTTGTTTATGGTATTTGTATCGTGCTTTTTACAACCTTGTGGAAAACGGAATTAAGTACAATATTGACGGCGGCACAGTTGAAGTTATTGTAAACAGATTAAGAAAGGAACAGGTTTCATTCAAAATTATAGATACAGTCATCGACATTGCCGACAAATACAAACAGAAAATTTTTGAACTTTTTTATCGTGTTGAAAAATCTCGCTCACGTCAACTGGGTTGTACAGGCTTATGTCTTTCAACTGTTGACAGCACTATCAAAAAACATAACGGTACGATTACTGTTACTGACAATGAAAGTAACGGAACTTGCTTTCATGTCATCTTAAATAGTGGGTCGTGATCAAAACATGTACTTGACTAAGAGCCGTAGTGAATCATTTCTTCGTAAACGTCAAATAGCGCCCAAGATTTTACATGGGCGCTTTGCTCAATACTTTAATTAGTTTTCTTTAGGACCTGGCAATCAGTTGGAATTGTCTTCAACTAATGTAAGAGTTGATAAAGTACTATCTAATCTGTTACTTCTACTTCGTCGAACAGATAAAGAGCGAGCTGATCCGGAATAGTTTCTAACTAGATGCACCGAATTTCTTTTTTGGTTGAGGTTGTACTTGCAACCATGTTAAGGATACTCTTTAAAGCTCAGATCACTATAATTTTTCAATTTGGATTGCTACTTTGTTACAGTTTCTTTTTTTGTCGCTTCAATTGCTGGAGTCATTACTGCTGCTGGWGTGGATTCAACTGTTGGTGTCGATCCCTCTTTTGTTGTYTTTTCTTCTTTTGGTGTCACTTTTACTGCTGGTGTCGATTCTACTGCTGGTGTSGATTCCTCTTCAAAAAGTGGAGAAGCTAAAGCTGATCCTGCAATTAGTGAAACTGCTAATGTCRTTGCGCCTACTAATAGAATTTTTTTCATTTCAAATTCCTCCTTATTTTTAATCGCTCTGCGATAAAGTATGGGATGTTGTTTCCCACACTTCTAATTTATCCAATTAATGTGACAACAATATGACGATGTAAAAATGTAGTGTATCACCCTGACATACGGGCAGTAACCTACAGTTTAATCACTTGCTTAGATAGGAAATAATGAGGCGTTGTCATTTTATCGACATATTCCAGCTATACACTAACGACTTAGCCCTAATTTTTCAAAGTTGTAGAAAGGATGTTTTGTAGTGAAGCGCATCTTACTTATTGAGGACGAATTACCAATTGTGCAGATATTAAAAGTATATTTGGAAAGAAAGGATTTTTCGGTGGCTTCCCATTCAGGCGAAGGTAATGTAGTTCAATTTTTTTTAAATTATAAACCTTCATTGGTACTTTTGGATTTGATGTTGCCTCAAAATGATGGGCTCGAGATTCTAAAACAAATCCGTCAATATGGTAGTTGTCCTGTCATTATCCTAACAGCTAGAGGTAGTGTGCCCGAAAGACTAGCAGGGCTTGGACAAGGGGCTGATGATTATATCACAAAACCATTCGATCCTGAGGAAGTTGTGGCTCGAGTTCAAGCTGTATTACGCCGTTCCTCACATTTAGAAGATAATGAAATAATTAGATTAGGCCATCTTGTAATAAATCTTACAACTTGTACAGCCTCTTTTTATGATGAATTAATTCCTTTGTCACCACGCGATTGGGGACTGCTTGCTTTCCTAGCAAAACACCCCAATCAATGCTTTACTCGTGATCAACTATTGGATTATGTTTGGGGTATGAATTATAACGGTGCAGATAGAGCTGTAGATGCTTCAATTAAAAGAATTCGTCAACACTTGTGTGATTGGTCATCAGATGAGGGCGAAATTAAGACAGTACGTGGAACGGGGTATATGATACGTGTTAACTAGCTTACAGTCTGAAAAAAGTATCCCTTTACTTCGTTTTTGGACTCGAAAATATGCGGGTGTACTAATAGCCATTCTTATCATTTTAGGGATTATCGCTGGTGTATTGCTAAAAGTAAATCAAAATCAACAAAGTTTTCAAATACTACAGGCGAGAGCTGAACAACTTAGTGATTCATATATACGCGCTATAGATATAATACAATCACAACCAAATTTTCAGCAAGATCAATTACCTGTCACACCTGCTGCACCTTCTACACCCGCAATAGCAACGGAAGTAGCGCGTCCGGTTGCTCAAGATTATATGCAAGTTTTTAATGAAGAGGGTCATAATCTTGTTAACTTTTCGAGTCTAGATATATCAATATCCGAGACTCTTGCTAAAACACCACCTACTATAGAAAGTGTTCTAAGCGGTAAAAAAACTAAAGAAAAAATTGAATATAAAGATGTTACATGGCTGCGTGTTGGCATGCCTCTTAGTAAAGATGGGAATGTTATTGGTGCTTTATATTTAAGTACCCCTTCACCAGAATTGTTTTCGGAAAATATAGAAACTTACGGACTTCTTGTACTTATTATTTTAGGTGTCGCATTTGGAGGCTGGCTTGTAATATATCATCTTTCTAGAAAATTAATACTTCCCTTACATCAATTAACTGAAGCTGCGAGAAAAGTTTCAGAAGGAGATTACTCACCGAATCTTCCTTCAGCAACCAAAGTTAAAGAGGCTGAATTACAACAACTATTTTCTTCTTTTAAGATAATGACAAAGCGTTTGCAACAACTTGAACAAATGAGAACTGATTTACTTGCAGGTGTTTCTCATGAATTAAGGACCCCAGTTACTTCGATTCGTGGGATGATTCAAGCCGTCCAAGGAGGCATTGTCACTGGTGAAACAGCGGATCAATTTTTAGTAACAACGTTAGAAGAAGCTAAGAGAATGCAAAAAATGGTAGAAGATTTATTAGATTTTGCTTCGTTAGAATCCAGCACTGTTCATGGAGTGTTTGTATTGTTCCCTCTCTGGGAGGTAATAGAAGAGGTAATGCAACAGGTTCATTCCATAGATGGTTTTAAAGATATAGACTTTGATGCCTCTCCTTTAATCAAACCACTGAAAATAGTTGCCGATAGAGGTCAAATTAAGCAAATTCTACTTAACCTCTTAATGAATAGTGCAGGAGCAGAAGCTACTAAAATCACCTTAAGCATGACTATTGAAGATAAAAAGCTGTACCTTGATATATCAGATAATGGTAAAGGGATTGCAGAATCAGAAATTCCTTATATTTTTGAACGATATTATCGAGGAGACAGTAAAAGAAAGAAGAAGCAGGGATTAGGACTTGGGTTACCATTAAGTCGATTACTTGCTGAAGCTAATAATTGTGAATTGTTCTTAGTATCAACCTCACCGCATGAAACTATATTTCGTCTCATGTTACCTATTGAATGAACAATTAAGTCAGTTTTGGATCAGATGGAGGAAAGAGGCATTTAATAGTTTTGTTGTTTCCATGCATTTCCTTCGGCAATAACTGGTATGCCTCCATTTAATGCTGCATTGTTGATAAAAGTATTGTTTAACTATTATATTAAAATAAAGCAAACTAATAAAGCTTAATAATGGTGGAATTACTAATCAATCCTGAAAAAAAGGAATGTCACTTATCATAAGAGACATTCCTTTTTTACCCTTTTATATCATTAAGTTCACTCAGTAGCCTTTTCAAATAAATAAAGAGCTGCTTAACAGCTAATGAATCATCAAATTAAGCACTTGTTTTTTGAATAAGAGCTGTCCTCTTCCGATTGGAAAAGCTGATTAGTTTTAAAAATGGCTGTAAAAAGAGAATCAAACATCTTATTCTTTGTTTTCGTTATAAAAACAAAGCAGTTCAGCGATCTTGTGTATCCTGTCAATGTGTACCCTAATGGAACTGATGCTTTTTGAACGCAGAGAGATTGATTTCAAAAGTAATTAAAAAACCTTAACCCAAAAAAATACAGGGTTAAGGCTACTTAAAATCTTATTTAATTACTGCCCCTATTTACTGTAGTAAGCCAAAAAAATGGTTCTTCGTTTGATTATAGAAACTAGCTTAGGATTATTTTAATCCTAACTGATTTAACACAGTATCTAATGTAGAACCTTTATACTTAGTTTTCGCTTTAGGTGGATTTGGAACTGTACTATTTTGTAATCCATAGTTTTTAATAAGAAGATCCATATCCTTTTTATCAACAACTCCATCGAAGTTCAAATCTGCACCTGATTTATTTGTTCCCCAATTTGTTTGTAGGTATAATGCATCCATTATATCAATTACATTATCTTTATTTGCATCTCCAGCTTTAGCCTGAGCAAGTGCAGAACCAAATCTATATCCGATTGCTTCTCCTCGAACGTCATAAGATAGTACTAACGACTTATACATCGTAAAATGACCTGGTACATCTACTTTTAATGTAGAAGCATTTTTATCAGCTTTCATTCCATCTGCAATGTAGCCTCCATATTTGTTTTCTATTGGAGCCTCAATAACAGTTTTACCATCATATGACGTTACAGTTACTTTTGCACCAATTTTGGTTTGATCTAACGCGTAATTCGTTTGGCCTGTTAAAGGATCAGTCGTTCCTTCTAAATTCAAGTTACCATTTATCCTTGAATATGTGTTTTTCATTTTAACACTTTCCATATAAGTATATACATTATTTGTTACTACATTTGATTGATCAACTGTAGTTCCAGTCATTTCCATGTCAAACCAGTTAACAGAGAAATTTGTATTTGGCGTATAATGTTTAACTGTATTTAAATCGAAATTAACTAATTGCATATCTTCTGGTAATGCTTTATTTCCTAAATAGTTAAAAGTAATTGTATAAGTCGTATCAAAATCATCAGATGTTGATGTTACAGAAACTTGTGCATCCCCATATTGCTTAACTGCATCATTTACAACAACATTATTAATTGTAGCTAAGTCACCATTGTCTTTCATGACTGGAATTGTAATCTTTGATGTTTTTAGGTTTTTAATATTATTCGAACGAATAGAATAATTTATAGTATCTCCGGTAGAAGCGGCTTGTTTATTTGCTTTTAAGTAATAGTAAGGGTAAGTATTAGAAACAAAAGCTACCCTTAGCATTGACGTACCATCTGAAGTAAAGTTTCTTGCATCATCATAAGCATAAAACTGAACTTTTAAAGGTGTAGACCTTTTTTTCACTAGTATTTGATCGTTGTAATTTCCATTTTTATCAGTGTTAATTGGAAATGCTGAATATGGACTATCGTAAAATGAAACCACTGCATTGCTTGATTGATCAATTGGAATTCCAACACGATTAGCATCAGCCACTTCAGGATCATTTACATTAATATTGAAATCATATAAATATTCTCCATTTGAATCGAATTGACTATCATTATATTCAATAACTTTTTGATCTAACGAATCAAAACTTGATGTCATTGTTGGTTTGCCTTTTTCGAAGATGAAATCCGCTACTTTCGTAAATACTTTCCCCTGATCATTTGTTCCAATCATTTTTAATTTATAGTTACCTGTTTTTGCATCAACATAATCACTGTTAATCGGATTTTTCGAATCACCTGTAAACGGATAGTAACCCCCAGTGAATGCAATAGGAATACCATAAACTTGGTTTTCATTCAAAATTCGAGGATC
The DNA here is from genome assembly GCF_056401595.1 of Paenisporosarcina sp. P4_E4_2. Classification (NCBI taxonomy): domain Bacteria; kingdom Bacillati; phylum Bacillota; class Bacilli; order Caryophanales; family Caryophanaceae; genus Paenisporosarcina; species Paenisporosarcina sp. P4_E4_2. Next base: position 6,013 of record NZ_JBFUJC010000066.1, read on the forward strand.
AAAAGACCCTAGGAAACCAATATCTTGACCCGTTGAATCTTGTAATACTACATCTAAAGTCTTCATAAAGGACTTTATTGAGAATTGAAAACCAAGGAATTGCATGGCATTTTCTGGCCAACGTGTATCGCCAGAATACATTGGACTTCGTACTGTAAAGGTATCAATCCCTTCATTAATAACACGTCCGCCAAATGGAATTTGATACGTTTCAGTTGGATCTGCATTATTTGTAAAGACGATATATCCCTCATATGTTCCTTTTTCGGCTGTTTTCGGAATGTTTAAGTCAAATTTAATTGATTTTTGACTAGTTCCATTTAATTTAACTGAAGTTGGACCTGTTAAGGTCACTCCATTTTGAGCTGCATCTTTGGAATCTCTTAATCCTGTTTGGAATTTAACATTTACACTAAATGTTTTTGCTTTTTCACTTCTATTTTTCACTGTAATATTACGTGAATCATTAATATCTTGGTCATCAAATCCATATGAACCAAAACTGATTCCACCCGTTAATTCTTTGATTATCTTTTGTTTTCCCTTGAGACTTGTAGGTGTTTTATCTACTACTTCAAATTCAACATTCGAATGAATTGCTTCATATGCATCAACACGACCACTACCGATTTCAAATACACTATAAGCTTTTGAAAGTGRATCAGCCGTATTCATTAAAATTGATTTAATGTCTGCAGGCTCAAGATCCTTATTCGATTGTAATAATAATGCTGAAACACCTGCCACATAAGGGGTTGCCATTGAAGTTCCTGATAAACGCTGATATGCATATTTATAATCTTCCGGTTTTGTTCCATCYACTGTTTTATCGTTTACGTAAAATGGGACGGTTGAAAGAATCGAAACACCTGGTCCAGTTACTTCCGGTTTAATGTCATAATTYATTCGWGAAGGACCTCTAGAACTAAATGGTGCTAACTCATCGGATGCTGTTTGTATCTTAGTAAAATCGCCAAATGTGAAATCAGTTTTACCAGTTTTTAATGCTTCCAAGATCGTTAATCCTTCTTCATTTGAAACAGAGAATGAAGGAATCGAATTAACTGATTCACCTAAAAAGGACTGAATTGCACCCTCGGCCTTGTTTGCTTCATCATTATACATGATAACGCCAGCAGCACCTTGTTCCTTGGCATACGCTATTTTAGAGTCCAATGTATAAACTCCTCGGCTCATGAGTACAAATTTCCCTTTTACGTCTTTTCCTGAATAGCCCGCTGGATCTCCGAGTCCCACATCAACAAGTTGGAGAGTTTTTCCTTTTAATGTAGATAAATCATCTTTATAATTTTTTGCTAATTGTCTTAAATTGTAATTCTCCCCATTATGTGCACCTGCATATTGATAAATATCAATTGCAACAGATGATGCACCAACAGTTAACGCTAAGGCTGCAGCACCTGGTGAACCTAGCGTATAATTTTTATCGCCACTATTCCCCGCTGCAACAACAGTTGTTACTCCACTTAATACTGCATTGTTTACAGCAATTGAAGTTGCATATAATGGATCATTAAGTGAATTACCTAATGACATATTAATAACATCCATATCATCCTTCACAGCTCGATCGACAGCTGCAATTATGTCGTCACCTTGTCCGCTGCCATATGGTCCAAGCACTCGGTACGCATAAATATCTGCTTCTGGTGCTGCTCCAACTGTTGTATACTCAGTATCCTTCGCTACTCCACGGCTTCCAATAATCCCAGCAACATGTGTACCATGWTYWGTGTAATAAACCGAKGATCCATTAGATTCAGGTTYTCCTGATTTCTTCCAATCCGCATAAGTTGTTTCCATTGGATCATTATCATCATCGACAAAATCATRTCCACCTTTATAAGCATCCTTTAAATCTGGATGGTTATAATCAATTCCAGTATCTAGAATACCKATTTTAATCCCTTTACCGGTATAGCCTTCTGCATGTAAACGGTTTAATCCATCATAAGGTGTATAATTTGCGATATTGAATTCATCTGCTTGTAATGGATCATTATCTTTTCCTTGAACAGGMGGATCAATCGTAAACGTTTCGTTACTCCAAACTGATTTGACTACTTTTGATTTTAATAGATTYTKAAYTTGATTTGCAGGKARACTCATTGAAACACCATTTAATGCATTTTTATATGAGCGATTAATCTTATAATTTACTTTTTTACTATTTTCACCAATTAATACTTGTCCCAAATCTTTTTGAAATGTTTCATGATCTTGATCAACTAAATTTGATGCTTCAGAATCTGATAGTTGTTGACCTTCTGATGCCGCTTCAATCTTAGCAACTTTTGCTGGTTTATTTGCAAACTCGACAATTACATGGGTTTGTTCCGTTGTCGTTAAATCAATATCMGAAGAAAKTTGAAGACCTGTTGATTCATTTGTAGYCATCTGGTTAAGTGCWGCTCTTTGTTCTGGTGTTAAATTAGCAAGTAAATTTTCAGYAYTCGAATAACTAACCGCTTTCGCAGTAGTTGGTACTTGTACAATAGAACTTAAAATAAAACTAGATGATAGAGCAAATACAGCTAAGCTTTTYAMGACCTTACTTTTGTTGTTTGCTTTTTTYCCCATTTTCTTCCTCCMAGTCTCTGTCTYYTTATTAMATATGTAGTGCAATGAATTACGAAACAATGATTCTAATAATAATTTTTTTGTTTCTCCTTTTCCTCATTAATCCTCTCCCCTGCCTAACTAAATAGTAGATTAATACATTTGTAAAAATGTAAAGGTTTCGTGCTGATGACTTAACTTCACATTTAATACACTGATCTGTCTTTCAACATCAGGTTAAAATTTTTCAACTAATCTAATATCAACTGGGAGTTTATCCAACATTTATTCATTCAATATTCAGAAACATTTCCCAGTTAACCCTCATCATCCCACATTTCTACTTTTCTGAAAATTAAACATAGGATGTATCTTGTGCTGTTCTTGGTTCTATACCTKCWTAAAACAAAAGTACTATACCAAGAGTGACATAATAAGGGACAGGACATTTTTTTATAAGTGATTTTTAAATAAGTAAACGGAACAAGTTGATTTCGAACGGCATAAATGACTGCCTGTGTTACTGGCAAATTACTAGTTTATGTGGAGGAGTTAGAATGAATTCAGTCGTTGGTCTGGATGTTTCAAAAGGGGAAAGTCAAGTTCAAGCATTTTTAGATAAAGGCAAACCATATCGTAAGAGTTTTAAAGTGTCTCAWACTGTTGAGGGGCTTAGTTATCTTGAAAAGCGTTTCTTGAGGATGTGAAAAGAGTGATTGGTAGGAGGCCTTCACTAGTTTTAGAAGCTACAGGGCATTATCAAACTCCTGTCGTCATTACTTGGAAGAACGAGGATATTTATAGATTATTATCATCCGTTGATTTCATACAATGAAAGATGATCAAGTTTAATAAAAGTGAAGACAGATGCCGTTGATGCCTATCTTCTCTGTGAGTTGTTCTATAAAGAGGAGTTAGAGTAACGCATTCGTTAGTTGTATAAGGAATTAAACGTTTAAGTTTTTTATGGCCCTTAAGTTTTAATTGATATCCCTATATTAATAGCTTGGATAACGTAACTTTCATGTTCTTCTGATTTAGAATCCAATTTTGAATTCATTTGAATCAATTAGATCGTTAATAATCACCGTTATAAATTTTCTCTCCCAAAAAGTTACCTCCTTTTTTGTGTATAAAGTCGTACATTCTCTTTTTACCTGTCAGTTAGTTCAAGAAGATCTGCACTTTAGTTGAATGATGCCCACCTTCTCAATTTTTCCTTTATTTGTTATTCAACTAATTTGCCTTTTCTTTACTTTAAGAAAGTTTGTTTTTTTCTTTTAGATATTTTAAATAAGTATCTTTATCTTTGAGATGATTTGATGAGCCATCATCTCCTACAACATTTTTAGAGTCTGTATCAGGAGTGGGTGCAAGGATACCAAGTCTTTTGTGAATTTCGTTAAGTAAGGAGACCCCGTTAACCAAGGAACCAACAACAATTCCAAAAGCAATGCAACCACCAATGATCGGACCCATAATAAATAGAAAATAACCTAAAAGTGCAAATAACACTATTGATAGTAGAAGTTTCATTATTCATTCCCCCTCTTATAACAATCTACAAACAAGAGACCTCAACACATTCAACTTTCTGAGATTCATTTAAATATTGTTTCAACAAATAGGCATGCCCTGATCCATATAACACAAATATACGTTCATCTTCGTGTTCAATAAGTTCAAGGAGATTTTTAGTAATCATTAAGTTTCGGTATAACCAGTAATGTGACACCCAGGTTAACCCTTCTGCATCACCTTCATCAATCATTGCCATGTCCATGTAAATTGAGTGATTGTCTTTTAAACGAGCAGGTTCATTAATGAATTTAAGTGTATCGACTATCGAGTGCTTCCACATATATTCCTGAAGATCTTGCATTTGTTTTGTTGCTGTTTGTACTACCATTTCAAGCTCATGTCTTGCTTTGGCTGTTTGGAGTTCATCTAGGTTAGGCACGGTGTCGGAAGTTCCATTCCAGTCGACAGCAAAAATGGTTTTATGATTACATGCTTTAGCAAGACGAAAAGCAATTTGATCCCTTTCGTGTTGTTGCAATTTATACGTTCCATTTAAGTAAGTCTGAAATGTATTATCTAATCGCTCTTGTTGATTWTTATCCATTTCAACAACAATTTTTGTCGGAGAATATTGTTTGAGAAGAAGGATAAGATCTTGAAAATCTTTGTCTTTAAATAACCTCTTATCATCATCACTCAACTGTGCAGCATCACCGTTATTTATTGCATTCAGATGAAACGTTCCTAATATAAGCACTTTCGCTTTTTCCATCTATACATCCCCATCGAATTATTTAGTATTTTGTACAAAACTCAAGATTAAAGGTGAGATAATTAGTACAAAAGAAACTAAAATCAGTGTCAATGAAACAGTTTTTGAAAGCTTTTCTCTGCCAATTACTTTATTCCAGCCAGAGAATTGCCACTTATTTCGATACAAAACAAAAAGAATTAATAAAATAGCTACTGCACCTAGCCAAGAATATGTTTCATTCACTTCAAATCTTGTATATATGTTTCCTGTTACGACCGCACCCAAAGTACCAAAAAATATAAAGATAATAACGATACGTAGCAGTTCTAATAAAGTATTCATTCTGCTCCACCTTCTTAAAAGAATTAATCCTTTCATTTTTTCAAACGAAAAAATTTGTGAATGTGCAGTTGTATCATAG
>NZ_JBFUJC010000067.1:0-11140 GCF_056401595.1 Paenisporosarcina sp. P4_E4_2
GGTTTATCATTTGCAGAATAGTGTGAGAGCGTTCGAATGCGCTGATACCTGTCGTCGTGTCGATATGATCGACACTGATTGTAAAGCCGTACTATAAGGGTCTGTATTATGATCCGTTCATTAACCCGATATCCAGTTGACGTGCAATTTCTTCCGCCACTGGTACGCAAATAAGACCTTTGCCTTCAGAAGCCATTAAATTTATGATTTGAGGGGTTGCAAATTCCGCAAGCGCAACAAAGTCTCCTTCATTTTCACGATCTTCGTCATCAACGACAATGATGGCTTGTCCTTTGGATAATGCTTCAACTGCTTCTTCTACTGTATAAAACATAAGAAACCTCCTTTAAAATCCTTTATCCTGTAGCCATTCTTTTGATATGCCAGTTTTAGATGTAAGTATACGTTCGGTATATTTTGCGAGCATGTCACATTCAATATTCACTTTTTCACCAATGCCTTTTTCACCAATCAATGAATCATATTGCGTTGTTGGAATTAAGGAAATGGTGATTGAAGTTCGTTCTACATCAAAAATAGTAAGTGAAGTGCCGTCTATTGCTACAGAGCCTTTTCGCATCATGTATTTCATGAGGCTGGAATCCAATTCAATCTTCTTTGTAATGGCATTGGATTCTTTTTTTATCGAGCGAATGACACCGATGCCATCCACGTGCCCACTGACAAAATGACCACCAAACCGTCCAACTGCTGACATGGCACGTTCCAAATTGACGCGAACGTTTGACGATAAGTTAGCTAAAGTGGTCGAGTTAAAGGTTTCTGGAATAACATCCACAACAAACGTATCATGTGTAAAAGATGAAACCGTCAAACAAACACCATTTACGGCGATACTATCTCCTCTTTTCACATCTTCTAGTACCACTTTTGCACGAATGGACAATTCGAGCGCATGTGATTTACGTTTGATGGAAGTGACAGTGCCAATTTCTTCAATGATTCCTGTGAACAAGTAATCAACCTCCTACTGAAAAGAGAATTGATGCGAACATCAAAGCCTTATTTGTTATCCATTATTCAATTAGTGGTACCAATTATATACGCCTGTAGAGACATATTTTGTATAGCTTTTAGTAATAAGGATTAGAATTTTTTCCACCAAGGGGCAGGTAGGTGGTGGGGAAAGGGATATGATGATGAATCCAATTGACGAAATTCAAAAACGCTTTTAAACGATCACGCGTCAAAAGAAAGTTCTCGCGTAATTTCGGGGATCGAAGCTCGTTTTTAGCATCAGTTGACTTGAATGTGTCAGATGGATAATTTGTATAGGAATGAAAATATACTCGTGTATGTTGCTTCGCTTCTAGTGTGAATTTTTCTGCACATACTTCAAATTGGGTAGCTTTAAGAAGCTTATCCATATTGACAAGTGCTTTTGGAGTTCTAGCCGCATGGAAGTTGGAATCAGTACCTTCTGATCGAGTGCTCTTCAAGCACGGAATTGATAGGCTGGACTGCATGCGAAGTTTAAACGAATTCAAATGTTGTTGAATGATACAAGCTCCTCCTTTCGAATTTCAAAATCGAAAAGAAGCGACGCGCGAGCATGACAAATAAACCTCTCTATACTCTTCTCCCATCCAGACTATACTGTCGGTGTTGGATTCGCACCAACTCCACCGCTACTTTTTCAAGCACCGGGTCACGGACTTACAAATCTACATTTGTTCACCGCCGGTAAGGAATTTCACCTTGCCCCGAAGAATATAAAGCGACTACTTATCTTTTTTATAGTAGCACAATATACTGGTTTTGATAAAATCATCAAGCACTTTACGCAGGTGGATAAAGATGGATTTTGCATTTACAATTCGTCTGAATTTTGTGATAACATAATAACCAAGACATCACAAAGGGGGAAGCAACAACATGTTGAAACATCAAACGGTGGGGGAAGTAGTTCGGGAAATGGCGAAACGATATCCCGCTACAGAAGCGTACGTATATCCAGAAAAGCAATTACGCAAAACATATAAAGAATTTGATGAAGAGACGGACCGCTTGGCAAAGGCTTTCATGGGGATGGGCATTGCTAAAGGTGAACATGTCGCCATTTGGTCAGATAACAAGAGAGAGTGGTTATTGAGCCAATACGCTACTGGCAAAATGGGAGCCGTTCTTGTGACAGTCAACACCAATTATCAGGAAAAGGAACTCGAATATTTATTGAATCAATCCGATTCCACCACACTTATTTTAGGTGAAGAATTTAAAGGAACTTCTTATATAGAGATTATCAATGCAGTTTGTCCAGAATTAAAGTCATCCATTAATGGGGATATTAAGTGTGCGAAGCTGCCTCATTTCAAACGAGTCATCGTCATGAGTGAAAATGAATATCCCGGAATTTATTCTTGGAGTGAGTTCGAAGCGCATGCAGCAAACATCACCGATATGGAACTGGAAGAACGACTGACTTCATTGGACTCGGAAGATGTTATCAATATTCAATATACTTCAGGCACTACCGGGTTTCCAAAAGGTGTCATGCTGACACATATGAACATTGTGAATAATGGCCAAATTATTGGGGATTATATGAAGTTAACACCAGAAGACCGCTTATGTATTCCAGTGCCATTTTTTCATTGTTTCGGCTGTGTTTTGGGAACGCTTGCGGCTGTCACACATGGGACTACGATGGTACTGGTAGAGCAATTTGATGCAAAACTTGTACTGCAGGCTGTACAGGATGAAAAGTGTACAGGTCTTCACGGTGTTCCGACGATGTTTATTGCTGAGTTGAATCATCCGGAATATAAACAATTTGATACATCCTCATTGCGAACAGGCATTATGGCGGGTTCACCTTGTCCGATTGARGTAATGAAAAAAGTAATTGATGATATGGGGGCAAGCGAAATAACCATTTGTTATGGACTTACTGAATGTTCGCCTGTCATTTCACAAACGAAAGCGGATGATGCGATTGAAAAACGTGTAAAAACAGTTGGAAAACCTCATCCTCACGTGGAAGTGAAAATTATAGATCCTGTAACCAATGAAGAATTGCCTGCAGGAGTGCCTGGTGAATTATGTGCTCGGGGATATCTTGTGATGAATGGCTATTACAAAAATGAAGAAGCGACACGTGAAGCAATCGACGAAGAAGGTTGGCTTCACACAGGAGATATTGCCATTTTAGACGATGAAGGCTATCTAGAAATTACAGGTCGGATCAAAGATATGGTGATTCGTGGTGGGGAAAATATTTACCCTCGTGAAATTGAGGAGTTTTTATATCAACATCCAAGTGTTCAGGACGTACAAGTGGTGGGAGTGCCAGATCCGAAATACGGTGAAGAATTAATGGCTTGGGTTATTGCTAAAGATGGGGAAACGATTGATGCCGAAGAAATACGTTCATATTGCAAAGGGAAAATTTCTCATCATAAAATTCCGCGTTATATTGAGTTTACGGAATCGTATCCAATGACCGCTTCTGGCAAAATTCAAAAGTATCTTTTGCGTGAAATGTCGAAAGAGAAAAGTATTAGCGTGTAAGATGACATATTTCCTGGGAAATACAAAAAACGCTGTAAAACGTTGGTAATTCTGTGTTTAGTGACAATTCTTACTAAAAAAATATTCTCGTTCTTCTGCAAGTTGCGTGTTATGATGAGTTTTGAAATACTCATAACGATCTCAAAGGAGGAAAAAGTATGTCTGATTATGTATATCAATTGATTGCTATAATTATCTATATGGCTGTAATGCTTTATATCGGTTATTATTCTTACCGAAAGACAGCTAACTTAACGGATTACATGTTAGGTGGACGTTCTTTAGGTCCTGCGGTTACAGCGTTAAGTGCTGGAGCAGCAGACATGTCAGGTTGGTTATTGATGGGTTTACCTGGAGCAATCTATGCAACAGGTTTAGTAGAAGCTTGGATAGCTGTTGGTTTAACAGTAGGAGCTTATTTAAACTGGTTGCTAGTTGCACCACGTTTACGTGTGTATTCACAAGTATCGAATGATTCCATTACAATTCCAAGTTTCTTGGAAAACCGCTTGAAGGATACTTCACGTTTATTGCGTGTCGTTTCTGGTATCATCATTTTGATATTCTTTACGTTCTATGTATCATCAGGAATGGTAGCGGGTGGCGTCTTCTTTGACGAGTCATTCGGTTTAGACTATCATACAGGTCTTTTGATTGTATCGGCAGTAGTTATAGCCTATACACTGTTTGGTGGATTCCTTGCAGTAAGTTACACAGACGTTGTACAGGGACTAATTATGTTCTTGGCGTTGATTTTGGTACCTACTATCGGATTATTTATGGTGGGCGGCTTCGACGGCGCAGCAGAAAGCATTCGTTCTGTTGATCCATCACGTTTGAGCTTGCTTGAAGGAGCAACAGGATTAGGTGTAATTTCTGCTATTGCTTGGGGTCTTGGCTACTTTGGCCAGCCACATATCATTGTTCGCTTTATGGCAATCAGTTCTGTAAAAGAAACAAAACAAGCACGTCGTATCGGGATTGGTTGGATGGCATTAAGTTTGGCTGGAGCCATTGCGACAGGTTTAATTGGAATCGCTTACTATCAGCAAAATGCTGGTGAAACATTGGGTGACCCTGAGGCAGTCTTTATTGCATTAGGACAAGTTATTTTCCATCCATTTATCGCAGGTATTATGCTGGCAGCTGTACTTGCTGCAGTTATGAGCACGATTTCTTCTCAATTAATCGTTACTTCTTCAGCCTTGATTGAAGATTTGTACAAAGCTGTTATTAACAAAGATGGTTCAGATAAGCATTTTGTGATGCTGGGACGTCTTGCAGTACTATTTGTATCAGTGGTTGCTWTGTTTATTGCATGGGAACAAAACACGACTATCCTAGATTTAGTTGCATATGCTTGGGCTGGTTTTGGTGCTGCTTTCGGGCCTGTTATTTTGCTATCACTATTCTGGAGAAAGCTTACTACTTGGGGCGCTTTAGCAGGTATGGTCGTTGGAGCAACTACAGTGGTTATTTGGGGGAATAATGAAACCCTTAAAGGCTTAATTTATGAAATTGTTCCAGGATTTATCCTATGTTTAATCGTAGCTGTTATTGTAAGTTTGATCACGTACCGTAAGAATGAAGAAATTGAACGTGAGTTTGATGAAACACTTGTACTATTGAAACAAGATAAATAAATCACAATCCCACAACATATGTTGTGGGATTTTTTTACGCCCTATTGACCGGTTGGTCAGTGGAGGGTATATTTGTAGTAATATTCTGATTACAAGGGAGGTTTCATTCATGAATGCAATTGAATTGAATCAATTAACAAAACGTTATGGAAAATCACGAGGGATAGACGATGTTACATTTCAAGTTGCCCAAGGAGAAATTTTTGGATTCATTGGACCCAATGGAGCAGGAAAGAGTACAACGATTCGTACGTTACTTAACTTTTTATATCCAACGAATGGTACTGCAAAAATCTTGGGAAAAGATGTTGTGAAAGAAGCGAAGGATATTCGCCAACATATTGGCTATTTGCCTTCGGAAGTCCATTATTATGATGATATGAAAGTAAGTGAATTGTTTCGTTTTTCTGCAGGCTTCTACCCAGGTAATTCAACAAAACATGCACAGGAATTGGCTCAGCGTCTTCAACTAGATACGACCAGGAAAATCGAGGATTTGTCATTTGGTAACAAGAAAAAAGTGGGTATTATTCAAGCGCTGATGCATGAACCCCAAGTGTTGATTTTAGATGAACCGACTGCAGGTTTGGATCCACTTATGCAATCGATATTCTTTGATTTATTAAAAGAGCTTCAACAAAAAGGAACGACTATTTTCTTTTCATCCCATTATTTAAGTGAAGTCCAGAAACTATGCAACCGTGTGGCCATCATTAAAGAGGGACGACTGATTAAAATTGAAAGTATGGAAGACTTGCATGCGAAGCAATTCAAAAAAGTACACCTCCATTCTCAAAATAAATGGGAGCAAAAGGTACATTTGGAGGGTGTCCTGCAGGAACATCTGACAGATAATAGCTACGATTTTATCTATAATGGCCACACTCGAGATTTATTGCAACAGTTGGTTCAGATTCCTTTTGATGATGTAACGATCGAAGAACCTTCACTAGAAGAGATTTTCATGCATTATTACGAAAAAGAAACGGGTGAGAATAATGGTCTTTAAAAGAGAATGGAAACGGGCACAAAAAGCGTTATGGATTTGGATATTGGCGCTTGGAGGCATGACTTTTTTAATCATGAGCATTTACCCTCAATTTGCAGAAAATAAAGATCAACTCCAGGAATTGATGAAACTATATCCTGAGGCAATGCTTAAAGCATTTAATATTGAGCAACTAGGCTTCGATAGTGCACTCGGTTTCTACGCCATTGAAGGGTATTTATTCGTTACACTTTTTGGCAGTATCTATGCAGCAATGTTAGCTGGGGGTATGTTAGTAAAAGAAGAAAGTGACCGTACGATTGAATTTTTATTATCAAAGCCGATTTCAAGAGTCCAAGTGGTCGTTCAAAAAGCAGTGGCGGTGGCATTGGTTCTTGTGGTCTTTAACGTTGTACTTTCTGTAATCAACTATATGGGATTCCGGGTTGCCGGTGACGACCAGATTGATATGGTGACATTTTCGCTGATTTCATTGGCACCATTATTATTGCATTTGACATTTGCCGCGCTTGCTTTTGGAATATCCGTATTTTTCCGTAAGCAGCGACTTGTGACGTCCATTTCTCTGGCCCTCGTTTTATTCAGCTACTTTGTTAGTATTGTCGCTAATATTTCCGATAAACTTTCCAAGCTGAAATGGATAACCCCGTTTGAATATGTGAATTCAGGCTACATTATTCAACAGGCGTCCATTAAGCCCGTCTATATAATTGTAATGGTTCTGATAATGGTTTTATCTGTAACGGCAGCTATTATGAAGTATTTGAAAAAGGACTTGGTTATTTAATGGATAATGATAAAAATGAACGAATATTCCAGGTTTCTAAAGAGTTGTTTGCCACACTTGGATATTACCAGACCTCTGCGAATTTAATTGCAGAAACTGCCGATGTATCGAAAGCACTTATCTTCCATCATTTCAATTCCAAGAAGAACTTGTATTTCACCATTATCAATGATTCCATTGATGTTTTGATGAAGGCTTTTGAGAAAGAATGGCAACCTCAAGACTCTGATGATTTCTTTGAACAATTGAAGTACTTTGTAAAAATGAAGATGAACGTAGAGGTATTATACCCAATTGAAAACAAATTGTTGATGCAGGCATTTATTACTCCCCCAAAAGAACTCATTAATGAATTGGAACAACTATTTAAAGAAAAGTCGAAACCAATGCTCGCTTTAAATGACGACTATATTTATCAACTGTTAACCCCACATACCATTCGTGAGGGTGTCGAATTGAGTCAGGCGAAACTTTTGATCAGAACGGTTTTTGAAGGATATTCCCAGCGCATTATAAATGAATATGCCGGAAAGATTGATAATCTAATGAATGTAACGGAGAAAATCCTGTCTGAAATGGATGCAATTATCGACATATTGAAATACGGTGTTTACAAGAGTACTTTGGGGAACTTTGATGTAAGAACACATCTAGAAAGGGGTAGTAGAGAAAATGATTGAACTGGACCATGTTGTATTTTTTAGCAAGCAAAGCCCAGAAGAGCATGTTCGAAATAACAAAGGAACTTCTATCGGTGGACGGCACAAAAGTTGGGGAACAGTAAATGCCTTAACCTATACGAAAAATAGTTACATAGAATATTTGTCAGTGGAACAGATGGACATTGCCAAACAGGCGAATCACCCTCTTACAAAACTACTACTGCACGATTTAGAGAATGGCGAAGGATGGGGAACGATTTGTTTCCGTACTGAAAATATAGAAGCACTCAACAGAAGGTTGGAAAATGAAGGATGGACCACATCTGGCGTATTGAATGCTGAACGTGAGACATCTACAGGGTTTATACGGAAATGGAGAATGCTTTTTATTGAACAGACCGTTTCGGATGAATTGCCCCTTCCATTTTTTATCGAATGGAATGAATCTTTTGAAGAGCGTATGCAAAGTTTGAGGGAAGATGGGACATTTAAAGATTACAACGAACAGTTGCAAATTTTACGATGTGAATTCTTGGTAAAACATCCCCAAAACCAAGTGGAAAAGTGGGGAAGACTTCTGGGGATTGAACCGTCAGATGACACAATAATTTTAGTAAACACCGATTTAGTTTTCCTGAAAGGCACTCAAGAGAAGGAGCGTCTCTCGCATGTAGAAATTAATTAATATTTCTTCCTTCCGAAACACATGCTTTCAGTGCATGTGTTTTTTTCTGTAATCTCATTCTCTCGTACTCTTCGAAATCCGAATGAAATAGATTGACATTCTATTCTAATATTGTTTTAATTTTAATTGTATTCTGAAAATTAAAACAAAGAAAAGGGGTGTTTCAATTGGTAGTAGCATCAAAGCGAAATTCAACGAATATTAAGCGCAAATCATTACCCGATTTTGAAAAAATTGAAGAGTCTCCCGGTTTTCGTAATCTCTTAAAAAAGAAAAAAGCATTTCTGATTCCTAGTACACTATTATTTTTAGGCCTTTATATTTTATTTCCTATTATTATTTCGTATTCTGATGTTTTAAATGCCTCATTTATTGGTGATATTTCATGGAGTTGGATATATGCTCTTGGATTATTCATCATGACGTGGACTCTTGTAACCGTTTACATGAAAAAATCGGCTGAATTTGACCGAATGGCTAATGAAACACTAAAAGAATTTAATTACGAGGAGGAGGATAACCAATGAATCCGATCGTAGTTATCTTATTTTTAATAATCGTAGGGATGACATTGGTGGTTACATACTTCGCAGCCAAGAAAACAAATACAACAAGTGAATTTTATACAGCTGGTGGAGGTTTGTCAGGTTGGCAGAACGGTCTTGCAATTGCAGGAGATTACCTATCCGCAGCATCCTTTTTAGGAATAGCCGGGGCAATCGCTTTATACGGTTTTGACGGCTTCCTGTTCTCCATCGGTTATTTGGTGGCTTATTTAGTGGTTCTGTTTATCGTTGCGGAACCGTTGCGCAATCTTGGAAAGTATACGCTTGCCGATATGATAAATTCGAGATTTGACGCGAAGAAAGTTCGTGCTGGTGCGGCAATCAGTTCCATTACCATTGTTATTTTCTATATGATTGCCCAACTGGTGGGTGCAGGGGCACTGATTCAATTGCTTTTTAATATACCGTATTGGATTGCTGTTCTACTAGTAGGAATCATGATGACGGTTTACGTATTATTTGGAGGTATGACTGCGACCAGTTGGGTACAGATTATTAAGGCTGTTCTCCTCATGGCAGGTACTATCATAATTTCGTTCCTTGTATTGAAGGAATTCCATTTCAATATTTTTGAAATGTTTACGTCAATGAAAACCGCAACTCCTCATGGAGCAGATTATTTGAATCCGGGAGTTAAATACAAAATGCCGTTGGATACAATATCCCTGATGATTGCCCTTGTATTTGGAACAGCGGGATTGCCTCATATCCTAATGCGCTTCTTTACAGTGCGTGACGCAAAAACGGCGCGCAGTTCGGTTATGTGGGCAACTTGGATTGTCGGTATTTTCTATGTCATGACCATCTTCTTAGGATTTGGTGCAGCTGCGTTTGTTGGACAAGATCTCATCGTGTCAACCAATCCTGCAGGAAATATGGCCGCTCCTCTTTTAGCTCAAGAATTAGGTGGGGATTTCCTGATGTCCTTTGTCTCGGCAGTTGCATTTGCGACGATTTTAGCAGTGGTTGCAGGGCTTGTATTATCAGGTGCCTCCGCATTTGCACATGATATTTATGGGCAAATCATTAAAAAAGGTAAAGCTACAGACAGACAACAGATGATGGCTGCTCGGTTCGCTTCATTGGGTGTGGCTGTATTCTCCATCATTTTGGCATTGTTCGCTCAAAGTTTGAATGTGGCGTTTCTTGTGTCGCTCGCCTTTTGTATTGCTGCCAGTGCCAACTTACCAGTTATCGTCTATACGATTTTCTGGAAAAAATTCAATACAGCAGGTGCAATTTCCGCCATGGCAACAGGACTAATATCTGCTTTAGTACTTGTTTCCATTAGTCCAAGTGTAATGAACCCGGTTGAAGGTGTAGCCATCATTACAGGAAACCCGATTTTCCCATTGACGAACCCGGCACTTGTATCAGTGCCACTTGGATTTATTGGTGGATGGATTGGAACGCTTCTGACGAAAGAGTCGGACGTGAAGAAATTTGCAGAAGTTACAGTGAAAGCAAACACAGGTGGCTTCCGACAATTGTAAGAAGTTGTATCTACTTAATTGAGTATGATACGATATAAGTACTTTAAGGAACGGAGGTTTTCCAAATGATTGACTACAAATTCCGATGGAACACTTTGCGATGAAACTAAATAATGCAAAGAACTGCTACTGTGCAGGTTAATCGGGATAGGTCTATCCATTTTGAAAACCAATATACTTTTCAGAAAAAGAGAGCGACTCGTATGCTCTCTTTTTCTGTCTACTATTACTGGCAAAAAAAGGATTATTTCGATTTTCTCTCGGTAGGATATTGAGGAGGAATTCACAAATGGAAGAATTAATGGAACGTGCCATTGTCGTTGGCGTCAATTTAAACAAAGATGAACATTTTGAATATGGCTTAGAAGAATTACACAACTTAGCAGAAGCCTTAAATGTAGAAGTGGTTGGAGAAGTAACGCAAAACTTGGATCGAGTAAATCCGGCGCACTATGTTGGAAAAGGAAAAATCGATGAAATCAAAGCCTTCTTTGATGAAGCAGATGCTAATCTTGTCATTTTCAATGACGAGTTATCACCATCACAAATCCGTAACTTGGAAGCCGCATTGGAATGTAAAGTTATTGACCGCACCATGTTGATTTTGGATATTTTTGCTCGACGGGCTAAATCTAAAGAAGCACAAATGCAGGTAGAGTTAGCGCAGCTTCAATATATGCTTCCACGTTTAGTTGGATTGCGGGCATCACTCGGTCGTCAAGGTGGCGGCACTGGTGGGGGCTTTAAAAACCGTGGTGCCGGGG
>NZ_JBFUJC010000068.1:0-11124 GCF_056401595.1 Paenisporosarcina sp. P4_E4_2
TGATTATACATGATGAAAAAATGGAGTTTAATTGGAACACTTACACTTGGAGCAATGCTTATGAGCGCGTGTGGAGACACCGCTTCGAATGAAACAGGAAATGATACGGCAGGTTCTGGTGATAAAAAAGTATTGGAAATGGCTACATCTGCCGACTTCCCTCCTTTTGAATCACGAAATACTACGGGTGAATTCGAAGGATTTGATATTGATTTGGCCAACTACATTGCAGACGAACTAGGTTATGAGCTTAAAATTAATGACATGAAGTTTGATGGTTTAATTGGCGCTTTGCAAAGCGATCGAATCGATATGGTACTATCCGGTATGTCTGCAACTGAGGCCCGTAAAAAAAATGTTGATTTTTCTACTGAATATAACGAATCTGGCGAAATGTTCATTACATTAAAGGATTCAGATATTAAAACAATTGAAGATTTGGAAGGCAAGAAACTTGGTGTCCAACTTGGTACTATCCAAGAAGATGGCGCTAACAAAATCAAAAAAGATACAGTCGACTTTGAAATCAAAGCGGTCGATAATGCTAACATATTAATTCAGGAATTGTTGTCAAACCGAATTGATGTTGCTTACGTGGATAAAGCGGTCGCTGAAGGATTTATTGMTGAACAGAATCTGGCTGGTTTTGAAGACACTACGTCAAGCTCTCCAGGAATGGCAGTGGCTTTCCCTAAAGGAAGCGAACTGACTGAAAAAGTGAATGCGGTTCTAAAAGAAGCGGAAGAAAACGGAAAACTACAGGAATTAAAAGACAAGTGGTTGTCTGAAGAATAAAAAGTCAATAAAGACTTACTGAATCAAACAAAAAGAGAAATCTAGAAATGAGGTGTAAGGCATGAATTTGGACTTTACGCAAATCACGCCTTATATTCCTTTTATGTTAGAAGGAATTTGGGTAACGTTAAAATTTGTCATCGTCGCATTAATCGTTGGATTTATCCTCGGAACGATATTGGCATTGTTCAAGATTAGTCACATTAAGCCATTAAATTGGTTTGCTCGTGCGTATACTTCGATTTTCAGAGGAACGCCACTAATTCTACAGTTGATGACATTTTATTTTGCCGTTCCTCAACTGACAGGCTATGATATCTCTCCATTTTTATCAGCCGTTTTGGCTTTTGGATTGAATTCTGCTGCCTACATTTCTGAAATCATCCGTGCCGGTATTCAGGCAGTGGATCGAGGACAGACAGAAGCCGCTATGGCATTGGGTGTTCCATACAGACAAATGATGAAAGACATTATTTTACCGCAAGCAATGAAAAACATTCTACCGGCACTCATGAATGAAGTCATCACTCTGACGAAAGAGTCCGCGCTTGTTTCAACGATTTCCGTATTGGATTTAATGCGTCGTGCACAAGTAGTTGGYGCGGATATTTACCGTAATTTCGAACCGCTGCTGTTCGTCGGCTTTATCTATTGGATCATGGTCGTTGGTCTATCGACAATCGGTCGAATGATTGAAAGGAGGTTGAAGGTCAGTGATCAAAATTGAGAAACTATCTAAAAAATTCGGCAACAACGAAGTACTGCATGATATTTCCACTGAGATTGCCAAAGGAGAAGTTGTTTCCATTATCGGACCTTCAGGCTCTGGAAAATCAACGTTTCTACGTTGCATGAATATGTTGGAAACACCAACGTCAGGCAAGATACTGATTGAAAACCAAGACCTAACCGATTCAAAAACGCCTATTCATAAGTTGAGACAACAAATTGGAATGGTTTTTCAACACTTTCACTTGTTTCCTCACCTTACCGTTCTTGAGAATTTAACGTATGCACCCATGAAAGCTAAAGGCGTTAAAAAGCCAGATGCTGAGGTAAAGGCACGACAACTGTTGAAAAAAGTAGGCTTATCCGAGAAAGAAAAGGCTTATCCAGGCAGTCTTTCAGGGGGTCAGAAACAACGTGTCGCTATCGCCCGTGCGCTTGCCATGGAACCTGAGCTCATGTTATTCGATGAACCTACATCAGCTCTTGATCCAGAAATGGTGAAAGAAGTATTGGATGTCATGAAAGATCTTGCCAAGTCTGGGATGACGATGGTCGTGGTCACACATGAAATGGGCTTTGCCCGCGAAGTTGCTGACCGCATTCTGTTCCTTGATCATGGTGTTTTACTAGAAGAAGGCAAACCAGCTGAATTTTTTACTCAGCCACAAACGGCGAGAGCAAAAGAATTTTTGGATAAGATCTTATAATTAATGGTAATGGGTAAAACGCTGAATGGTCGGAAATTACTTGTGACTGGACAATAACGTCGGTTGAGTGGTCAAAAAATAAGACTGAATGGACAATAACCCGCTCCRACTGGTTGAAAATCTAAACTGAATGGTCAAAATCTAAAAATGCATGTAAAACCAGTAGGCATATGCTCTACTGGTTTTTTTCTTGATATATTATTAATCTTGTTGGAACTGCTCTGCTTCAGTAGAACCGGTTAACGCAGTCGTCGACGATGTGCCTCCTGAAATAACAAGCGATACCTCATCAAAGTAACCTGTTCCCACCTCGCGTTGGTGACGGGTAGCCGTGTAACCACTTTCTTCAGCCGCAAACTCAGCTTCCTGCAACTCAGAATAAGCAGCCATTCCCCGCTCCTTGTACCCTTTTGCTAGCTCAAACATCCCGTAATTCAGAACATGGAATCCAGCAAGTGTAACGAATTGAAATTTGTACCCCATCTTACCTAGCTCTTGCTGGAAGTTGGCAATCGTTTCTTCATCCAATTTCTTTTTCCAGTTAAACGATGGCGAGCAGTTGTATGCCAGAAGTTTCCCGGGAAATTTATCGTGAATTGCTTCTGCAAATTCCCTTGCTTCACCCAAGTTCGGCTCGGACGTTTCACACCAGATTAAGTCGGCATATGGAGCATACGCAAGTCCCCTGGCGATTGCCTGGTCAATTCCATCTTTTGTATGGTAAAAACCTTCCGGCGTCCGCTCACCCGTAATGAAAGGATAATCATATGGATCCACATCACTCGTAATCAAATTGGCCGCATTCGCATCCGTCCGCGCAATGATAACCGTTGGAACACCCATCACGTCAGCAGCCAAACGGGCAGCAATGAGATTGCGGACGGCTGTTTGTGTCGGAAGTAATACTTTCCCACCCAAGTGACCACATTTCTTTTCTGAGGATAATTGGTCTTCCAAATGCACACCGCCAGCCCCAGCTTCGATCATTGATTTGGTCAACTCAAATACATTCAGTGTTCCGCCAAAACCCGCTTCCATATCCGCTACAATGGGGGCGTACCAATATGTATCGCCCTTTCCTTCTGCTTGCTGAATTTGATCAGCACGTTGTAACGCCTGATTAATTCTTTTCACTACATGAGGTACGCTGTTGCTCGGATATAAACTTTGATCAGGATACATGTGTCCAGAGAGATTGGCATCTGCAGCCACTTGCCAACCACTTAAGTAGATTGCCTTCAACCCCGCCTTCACCTGCTGCATCGCCTGGTTTCCAGTCAGCGCGCCTAGTGCATTGACGTAGTCCTCCGTATTGACAAGCTCCCAGAGACGCTTAGCACCTAAAGTTGCAAGTGTCTGTTCAATGACGATGGACCCTCTTAACTTTACGACATCTTCCGCGCTATATGGTCGTTCCACTCCTTGCCAGCGGCTGGAACTCCAACTTCCCTTTAATTGGTCAGCTTGTTGTTTCCGGTTTATCATGTCACAATCTCCTCTTTCATTCATTTTATTATCAAATGGTTTTAAAACAGTTGACTGGAAAAATCAGTCCAAATCTGCGCAACATTGAATCGATTCTTTGAAACTATCAAATTCCTGGCCGCAAGCGAGGCAAATATTCAATGGTTTTCTATCCATTTTGGATTGATACATAACAGTTGGTGTAATCTCGTTTGTATTGATATCCGGTTGATTTTCAAACATGGGGTTTCCTCCTTTTTATTTTTCTTTACTCAAAAGTTAGCTATTTTCACTAGAATTTTGCGCTTTATATTGCAGTCTTCTGCGATGCAATATCGGCTCCGTATAGCCACTCGGCTGGTCTTTCCCATCAAAAATAAGTTCACAAGCTGCTTGAAAAGCAATAGATCCATCAAAATCAGCAGACATTGGATGATACATCGGGTCCTCCCCGTTTTGCTCATCTACTATTTTGGCCATTCGCTTTAAAGTCTCCAAAACTTGCTCTTTTGTACAAATTCCGTGTTGTAGCCAATTTGCCAAATGCTGACTTGATATGCGCAATGTTGCACGGTCTTCCATCAATCCTACGTTATGAATGTCAGGCACTTTCGAACAGCCCACTCCCTGCTCCACCCAACGCACCACATAGCCAAGCAGTCCTTGTGCATTGTTATCCAGTTCTTGTTGAATTGTATGTGATGACCATTCTTCCTTAGCTAAAGGAAGGGTTAAAATATCGGTCGTTCTGTCTTGAATCTCATGTTTCAGCCTATCTTGAACCTTCGTCACACAGACTTGGTGGTAATGTAGTGCATGCAAAGTTGCGGCTGTCGGAGAAGGTACCCAGGCCGTATTTCCTCCCGCTTCCAAATGACCGAGTTTCAGCTCCATCATTTCCTTCATACGATCAGGCATCGCCCACATGCCTTTCCCTATTTGAGCGCGTCCCGGAAAACCACAAACCAACCCATTATCAACATTGGATTTCTCATATGACTGTAGCCATGATGAATATTTCATGTCATTTTTTCGAATGACGGGACCTGCGAGCATCGATGTATGGATTTCATCACCCGTTCGGTCCAAAAAGCCTGTATTAATAAAGACAATCCGGTCTTTTACTTCACGTATACAATTTTCAAGATTAAGAGAAGTTCTTCGCTCTTCATCCATCACGCCTATCTTTAACGTATAGCGTTCCATTCCCAGCAAATCTTCCACCTTATTAAACAGTTCATTTGCAAAGGAAACTTCAGCCGAGCCGTGCATTTTCGGCTTAACGATATAAACTGAACCTTGATCGGAATTACGGAAACTTGCTGTTTTCAAAAGATCATGTTTTGCAAGTAAACTGGATATCACCGTATCGATGATTCCTTCCGGCACTTCCTGATTTCGTTCATCAAGTACTATATTGGAATTCATTAAGTGACCAACATTTCGTACAATTATTAGGGAACGACCGCGTAACATTCGTTCTTCTCCAGTTGGCGTCAGGTATGAGCGGTCGGCGTTCAACTCCCTTACTACTTCTCGTTGCCCCTTTTTGAAAGTCGCCTTCAAAGTTCCTTTCATGAGACCAAGCCAGTTTCGATACACGAGCACTTTGTCTTCTGCATCAACTGCCGCCACCGAATCTTCAAAATCCATAATGGTCGATAAAGCCGATTCGGTGAATAAATCCTTTACTCCTGCAGGGTCAGCCTTACCGATTGGATGCTGCCGATCGATTTGAATTTCCAAATGGAGTCCATTGTTTCGCAGGAAAATGGATGACGGCAACGCTTTATCTCCCGTGAATCCAATAAATTTGGATGGCTCCTGCAAAGCTGAATATTCGCTTCCCAAATCAACGATCAGTTGATTCTTTTCGATGCGATATCCAGTCGATTGCGTGTGAGATCCTTTTTCAAGCGGTATAATTTGGTCCAAAAACTTACGGGCATACAAAACTACATGTTGTCCGCGTAGCGGATTATACGTAGTCCCTCGTTGTGCACCATTTTGTTCATCGATGACATCCGATCCGTATAGCACATCATAAAGACTTCCCCACCTCGCATTGGCCGCATTTATTGCATACCGGGCATTATTGACCGGTACGACAAGCTGAGGTCCCGCAAGCTTTGCAATCTCGTCATCAACTTGAGTTGTTGTAATCTGAAAAGGCTCTCCCCTTGGTTCCAAATAACCTATCTCTTTTAATAAAGCTTCATATTGCTCCCGATTCTCAAACCAATTGTGTTTGGTGTGCCAATCATTAATTTTTGCCTGCAACTGTTCTCGAACAGTCAACAGTACCCGATTTTTTGGAGCCATGTTATGGATAAGCTGGCTGAATCCTTCCCAAAACCTGTCGCTTGAAACTTCACTCCCTGGCAATGCTTCCTCCTCAACAAACCGATAAAATTCATTCGCAATTTTTAAACGGTTACGCTCAATCACATATCCGCCTCCCGTTGTTATAGTACAGTTGATTTTTATTATTCTATTACATAACAAATACTTTCGTGCAGTCCTTTTCATCCTTTTTTATTAGTTATTTAATTTTATTCATTTACAATTTGACGCTTTGACGCTTACTGATTTCACAGTGGTTTTAAAGTGAAACAAATCCCTTGCTTCAATAGTTTGTAGATGTTTCTTTTTATAAAAAACCGTGGGAATAATCGCTAAAGCGAATCTATTCTTTATTGTGAATCCAACTAACAACAATACTTAGATGACATGCACCATACACCTAAACCTATTATTTTCTATCACATAGATTATGTATAAAAACTAAAAGAGGCTTTGATATGAATAACACTAAACACGTAATAACGATATTGGGCAGTGCAGGCGGTGTAGCGAACGGGATACTATCAATTCTAGACAACTCCGTGCAGGATAAGCAGGATCCATTAAATGGAGTAGTGAATAATTGCTGTATTCATTTAATTGATCATGAACAGAAAGAAGCATCTCACTTTGCTCTCTCTTATCCACACTTACAGGATAAATTTGTATATCATGAATTCAATTTGAGAGACACCGAGCAATTTATGGCTCATTTAAGAAACACCCAGACATCTGTTGTCATTGACCTTTCTTGGGCGGATACAGTTGATATGTTGCACTGTTGTGATCAGCTCGGTGTAAGCTATGTGAATACCGCATTGGAGAATACCATGATAGATGAGAACGAAGAATTATTTGAAGGGTTTGGCTTGATTGAACGATTTAGGCATTTGGAAAAACATAAAAATAAACTCCTGAACCACACAGCTATTATTAGTTCTGGTATGAATCCAGGTGTCGTTCAGTGGATGGCTCTGGAACTTCTAAAGAAAGATTCATCAGAAAATCAGCCAATCGGCTGTTACATCGTAGAGCATGACAACTCGTTTTATAAAAATCCTAAACTAGCCAAAAAGAATGTGATTTACACCACATGGTCACCCGAATGTTTCCTCGACGAGGCTATTCTTAGCCATCCCATGTTCTTTAAGCACCATAACCCCCTCTTCTTATATGAGAAAGTCTATGATCTTGAATTCAAGGTAACGTTGGGAAAGAAACGATTTTGGGGCTGTTTAATGCCACATGAAGWAGTTTGTTCACTTGGTAAGCTATATGATATGGAATTTGGATTCTTGTACAAGGTAAATGACCATACCACGAACTTGATTCGTGAAAATATAGAAGACGTGGATAAATTGTGGAATTATGAGATGAAGGTTCTCGACCCTCGAGACGCAGCATTAACTGGCGAAGATTTAGTAGGTGTGTTGCTTGTTTATCCGGACAAAGAACGGTACATGTATAATGTATTAAACAATGAAGCCATCTTTTCTAAGTACAAAACAAATGCAACTTATTTCCAAGTAGCCTGTGGAGTCTATGCCTCCCTAAGCGTGTTGCTCTTGGATCAAATACCTAAAGGAGCATATTATGTAGATGAATTAATATTGAATACCGAGAACAATTACGGAAAATATTTATCGCATTATATGACCGAGTTTATTACAGGAGAAAACAAACAGTCAGACGGTCTGTTACACCAACGAATGCAAAACCTTCGAAAATCAAATACGGAAGACATTTGACCTCGCTTACTGTTCATTAATAAAATTTCTTACTCATTGAAAGAGCCCTTGCATCCAAAAAGGGAAGGACGTCCCGCTCGTACAAAGAAGTAAAAATTTGCTGGACCTATGCATCTATTACACGTTTTGCTGAACAAAATTTTGAATATCAACAACAACGCTCTTCATCACATCAATAGATTCTACCGAATAATTATCGTATTCTAGACTATGATTGACATTAGGAATCAGACGAGAAACGATATTCGGATTGTTTTTCAATACATCGTATCGTTCATTTATGTAACACTCATCTCTATCCCCAATGAAACACAACCCTTTATGATTGCTTGCAGCCATTGCAGAAAAAACCTCACCTAGTTGGATTAACGGTGTTAACCAAATAGCTTTGGCCTCCATGAACTCCATCCTATTTAAGACAGAATTCATAGCAATTGTCCCCAATGACTTACCCATTATGAATGAGTTTTCGTAAGAAGCGTTCTTTAGAACCTCATCAATAACTGTGTTTACATCGAATTTTATCGCTTCGATTATTTCTTCCTTGGTGAATTCAGTATAAGCTTTATCTTTATACTGGTAATTAATCTGCAACACATCAAAGTCCCTCTGACTGAATAAATCTTTGACATAGTGAAAAAGCGGACTTTGTACGGTATATCCAGTTCCAGGTAGAAAAACGACTAAATTCTTTGAGTGATTTTGATTGCTCAGCAAAGTATAGGGGATGTTCATTTCTTTGTAACCTTTTACAATAGACGAGCTATTCTTCAACTGAAATCACCCTGTTTTCTTTAGTGAAATTTTGTCGTTAATTATTTTATCTTCCGGAGTGTTAATAAATCCGTGTTAGAAATCACATCAATTTGATGATTGCCTTTTATGTAATAAACCGAGGAGCCTTCGCTTTCTCCTTTTTCCCACCCATTTACTTTTAACACAAGTTCATATGCTACCGGTATTCCATCCTCTTCAGATGCATGAGACCACTCGTACGTCTTACAATTTGTATTTTCTTCAATTAGTTCGGCATGTTTAGGTACAGGAAAGTTAAACAACTCTTTCGAAGAGTGATAGGCAAATACGGTTGTTGAATATAAACCAACCCCAATAAATACTAAGACGGCAATCACCCACCCAAAAATCTTCATCATAAAGCTTTCCCCTTCCTCATTAAACACCTTCGAAAATTTGTAAATTATACCCATCATAATAACACACGATATATTGATTAGTTAGCATTATTTTACAATTTCAAGGAAATCACATTGGGAATATTTGATAAAGTTATCAATTAGACACAAAAAGATGGCTGAAAATAAATTTCCAGCCACCTTAACTATATTTGATTCTTTATTCACGTATTTGTTTTATAAGGATTTTTCTATTCATCAACATTGCATGATGTTGGGACTGCTCATCATTCAAATAATTGAGTATCAGACAAACTGTCATGTGCACACACCTAAGTATAAATGTGATGACTGGATCTTTAATTCCCCAGCTACCACTCTTTCCATATGTTACTGTTTCTCTACGTCACCATTGGGAATTCAATCGTAAATATTGTGAAATTGCCGAGTTCACTCTCCACATGAATTTCCCCACCCATTCCTTTAATCAGACTGAACGATACCATCATTCCTAGTCCTGTACCGTTGTCTTTCATCGTGAAATAAGGTTCGCCAAGACGATTGATTTGCTGTTGAGTCATGCCTTTTCCTTCATCACTTATCGCGATGCGGACTTTAGGATATTCTGCAACTGTATAAATTTCCAATTTCCCGCCTTTCTGCATGGATTCAATTCCATTTTTCACAATATTAATCAAGGATTGTTCCAGTTTTTTTCGATCACCTGAAATATTGGCATGCCCACTTTGATCTGGGTGGTAAAAAACTTGGACATCCTGCATATTTGCCAAAGGTGTAAGAATGTTCAAGACATTTTGAACCGCTTCATTTACGAAGACTTTTTCTACCTTATCTGGAACAGGTTTCGCAAAAGTCAAGTAATCATTAATAATATCCGATGCTCGATCGAGTTCCTGTAAAGCAGTACCGAGGTATTGTTTGATTTCTGGCGATCGTTCTTCATCATAGGATAATTGCAAAAATCCTTTGCAAGTTGTCAGCGGGTTTCTCACTTCATGGGAAATGCTCGCTGCAAGATGGCTGACTACCTCCAATTTCTCTGCTTTCATGAGCTTTTCCAACAGATCCGAGTTTATTCGGATTACTTCAATTAGTAGAGTGACAATCACTGTTCCTAAAAAAGTGATGAAAAAAAACTGAAGCCACATATTCACACTCACGATTACATTGAAAAATAGGGATACCACAATAAATGTGATGATCGTCGACAATAATACTAATGAACTGCTCGTCAATACCTTTTGCTCCAGCGTCATTTTCAGATAATAGCGGGAGACAAAACTGACGGTAACCGCCAAAAGGGTGAACGTAATAATGGTTATATAAAACCCATCAT
The DNA here is from genome assembly GCF_056401595.1 of Paenisporosarcina sp. P4_E4_2. Classification (NCBI taxonomy): domain Bacteria; kingdom Bacillati; phylum Bacillota; class Bacilli; order Caryophanales; family Caryophanaceae; genus Paenisporosarcina; species Paenisporosarcina sp. P4_E4_2. Next base: position 10,277 of record NZ_JBFUJC010000068.1, read on the forward strand.
TTACTCCCAACATAAAATAACGCGCTACAATCACGAATATGAGCAATAAGAACCCATTTTTCGGTCCGCCATATAAAACACCTATAACGAATGGTATTCTCCTCAAATCCCAGATAAGCCCATCCCCTACCGGAAAAGGAAATAACATGCAAAGAAAAATGGAGAACAGGGAGAGAACCGTAAAGAGATTTTCTTTCATTTTTTCAATTCGATAAACGAACTTTAACAAATAAAACATTTGCAGTAATAATAATGGAAGAAGAATGAATAGAAAATTGATAAGTAAATCTTTCGTGATAATCTCCATTTATTCACCGATCCTTCTAATTATTTTGCTGCTATAATATTTGAATATTCTAACTTAGATTATCTAAAATTCCCTTGCTTAGCAATATTAATAATGATTTTCTTTCAATTCATTTATTCTTTTTGAAAAAGAATTTAAATCTTTTAGCAATACATTCCGACTCTTAAATGTTATAATATTCTAACTATTGTATTTTTTTAAATATAATTCAAATATTTTACATGAAAAGGGAATGAACTTATTGTTTAAAATGGGAAACACACTAAAAGAATTAAGAACGAAAAAATGTATCACCTCTGAACAGTTAGCTGAAAATCTGGATGTTGCAAAAAGCATTATCTGGAGTTACGAATTAAATAAAAAAGAGCCAAGCAATAGTCATTTAATTAAAATTGCCGATTTTTTTGATGTCTCGGTGGATTATTTATTGGGTCGGGAACAGAAGAACAATACGGTTAATTTTCAGTATCCTTTCGATGACATCATCGATAAATACACTTTCATGATCGACAATCATCCGATAGGCAAAGAAGAATTGTTG
>NZ_JBFUJC010000069.1:0-11119 GCF_056401595.1 Paenisporosarcina sp. P4_E4_2
GTTCAAGTAATGGGCAGGTATTGGATCAGCAATTTGTAATTCTTCTAATAACGATGTCATGCGAAAACGGCCTCCTTACTTGAAACGGTTAAATTCATACTGATATCTATGTTTGAGACACTATGCGTTAGTGCGCCAATGGAAATAACGTCGACTCCAGTATGACGGTATGATGAAAGTTTATATAAATCAATTCCTCCAGAAGCTTCTGTACGAATGGAAGCTGGCACAAGTTTTGACCAACGTGTCATCGTCTCAGGCGTTTGATTATCAAACATGATGACATGTGGTTTTGCCTTAATTGCTTCAAGTAATTGTTCTTCTGTTTCTACCTCCACTTCAATCATGACCATATGACCAAGCAAAGCACGGACTTTTTCCACGGCTTGCGTAATGGAACCCGCCGCAGCGATATGATTGTCTTTCAACATCACCGCATCGTACAAACCAATGCGATGATTAAAGCCGCCTCCAGCCCGAACTGCATATTTTTCAAACATTCGGAGACCCGGTGTCGTTTTGCGTGTATCCACAATGCGTGTATGCGATGAGCCAAGTGCTTCCACACATTTAGCTGTCAAAGTTGCARTGGCACTCATTCGCTGAACTAAATTCAATAGCACGCGTTCTCCTGACAGTAAGGAAGCAATCGGACCCTTCAATCGAACAATAGCTTCACCAGATGCCACATGATCCCCATCTTTTTTTAACAGTTCTACTTCCACTGTGTTATCCAGTAAACCATAACCCCATGTAAAACACTGCAAACCAGCTACCACTCCATCCTCTTTAAGACGCACAATGGCCTCGCCGATGTTGGATTCCTGGAAGAGAACTGAGGACACGTCACGATCTCCTATATCTTCAATTAAGAAATTTTTTAACGCAGCTTCTACTTTTAAACGATTCATTTTACAGTCTCCTTACTTTCAATTTCACGTAATCTCGTCGACACCCTTTGAATGGAACGTTCGATAACTTTTCCTGTCCATTCATCAGCCGACGTTGGATAATCATGTCGATAATGACCTCCTCGGCTTTCAGTTCGAAGGAAGGCGGATTTTGCAATTAAACTGCTAGCTGTATAACGGTGAATAAGCTGTATTTCTTCTTTTGTGTAGTTTGCAAGGTTAAGGCGAGAGAGAGGGAATTCTTGAATATAATCTGCAAGACCGTTTCCCGTGCGAATAATTCCGACTTGTTCCGTCATTCGTAGTTGCATAGTCGCTGGAGAGACCTGAATGAATGAACAATCTACTTCTTCATCAAGTTGAATTCCTGAGCGAATCACGTTTTCTTGCAATCTCTTTGCCAATCGTTCTGCAAAAACAAGACCTTCCAATAATGAATTACTAGCTAAACGATTCGCTCCATGCACACCTGTAGAAGCTACTTCACCAATTGCATACAGCTGCGGAATGGATGTTTCCCCAACATCATTAGTTTGTACGCCACCCATATGAAAGTGAGCGCCTGGACGAACAGGTAATAACTCATGAAGTGGATTCACACCATAACTCATACAATTAGCATAGATTGATGGGAATTTTTTATCGAACCGGTAAATATGTCGAGCATCCAAATAAACGGGGTCTTTTTTTTGCCAGTGCCACTCAATGACACGAGCGACAATATCCCGTGGTGCTAGTTCCATCAACGGGTGAACATCCTTCATCACACGAATTCCGTCTTGATTAACGAGGAAAGCACCTTCACCTCTTACGGCTTCAGAAATAAGACCGCACGATTTTCCATTCAACGTAAAAATGGTGGGGTGAAATTGAACAAATTCCAAGTCTTCCAAAATAGCACCTGCATGATAGGCAAGGGATAACCCATCTCCCGTTGCTACTGGGGAATTGGATGTCTGACTATAAAGTTGGCCAATACCGCCGGTCGCAAGAACAACATGTCTCGCTTTAATAAGATGTTTGTGACCATTTGAATCACTAACGAACGCCCCAGTACATTGCCCGTCATCAATTTGCAATTGCAGTACGGTATGAAAAGGGAGGCGGGTAACTTTTTCTTGTGTTTGTTCGAGCAAATAATGCATTAACATCTTGCCGGTCTGATCTCCACCAGCATGTAAAATCCTCCGTTGTGTGTGTGCAGCTTCTTGACCAAGTTCGGGTAAGCCATGCGAGTTAGCATCAAAAGGAAGTCCTTGTGCCATCAATCTTTCGATGAGTACTTTTCCCTCATGAACAAGAAGCTCCACGCGTGAATAGTGCGCATGATCAGCAGTAGCAAGAATTGTATCGACGGCATGTGTCTCAGGGGAATCATAAGGAGCAAGTGATGCTGCAATTCCGCCTTGAGCAAGTGCAGTATTACTAGTGAAAGGATTTTCTTTTGTGAGGATAGCAATGGACATGGAAGCGGGGAGAGAATGAGCGAGCATTAACCCTGCGACTCCACCACCGATGATACAAATATCAAACATTCTTCACACCAACTTTTCGAAAAGTTTACAGCTGTCTTGACACTATTAATGACATAAAGATACAGTGATTACAAGAAGAAAATCGTTTTTGGAAGGAAAATGGGTGATTTTTGATGATTTACTTAGATACAGCTGCCACATCCCCAATGAGAAAAGAAGCGATTGACGCTTATGTAGAGGCGGCAACGAAAGCTTTTGGAAACACACAAAGTTTGCACGATGCAGGTTCAACCGCTGCAGCATACTTATTATCTTGTAAGCAATTGTGGGCAAAATTTTTAAATGGACGGGCGGAAGGGATCTTCTTTACAGCCAATGCTTCAGAAGGAAATCAACTGACAATTCGATCCTTATTAAGAGGAAGACCTCTTGAATATCGGGATATCGTCACAACCAAACTTGAGCATGCGTCCGTATTAACCGCACTGCACGAATTAGAAAAAGAAGGCTACCGTATTCACTACATACCGGTAGACAAATATGGTGTAATCGATTTGCCATTGTTTAAGAAATCGGTGAAACATAATACCGCTTTAGTCATCATGCAGCTAGTCAACTCGGAAATGGGAGCCATTCAACCGGTTGTATCATGTGCAACACATGCCAAGCAATTTGGCGTGCCTATACATTGCGATATGGTGCAGGGAGTCGGGAAGATACCTGTGGATGTTCGTGCATTGAATGTAACGTCCGTCGTTTGCTCAGCGCATAAAATTGGAGGACCTAAAGGGGTAGGAATCGTTTATTTAGACCCGTCCGTACACTGGGAATCTGTTTATGAAGGTACCACGCATCAAAGTGGATTTCGAGCTGGCACAGTCGATATCCCAGCAATTGTAGCAGCGACAATCGCGGCAAAATATGCCTTTGCGGAGCAAGATGGTGCCTATCAACAGGCGAGTCATTTACAAGATTTTATCTTGGCTCATCTACCTGAATCTGTCCATTTAGTAGGAAACCCAGCGACTAAGTCTCCTTTTATACAAGGATTAATTTTGCCACATGTAGAAGGGCAGTGGCTGATGCTAGAATGCAATCGTCATCAGATTGCCATCTCCACTGGAACGGCTTGCAAAATTGGCTATGGGGAAGCAATTTCTGCTTTAAGCGCAATGGGCCTTGAACGAGATATGGCAAATAGATTTATAAGAGTTTCTTTTAATCACAAGACAACTGTGGAAGAAATTAATGCATTTTTACACGTTGTACAAAATTCTTTAACAGATAACAATACGAAAGCCACTCTATGAGAAGAGTGGCTTTTAACATTCCATTATATGGGCAATTTAGTATAAAAAATAAATTGTTAATAATTGAAACACAAATGTGAGATATTGCGTATTCTATATATAAATAGAAACTTAAAGAGAGGGGGAAACAAATTGAATATAGGTGACTTCTTTCTCACGGTTATTGTGTTCATCATTCCAGCGTTCATCACTGGCCTCTTAATTTATAAGTTCATGTCCTCGAAAAGCCGTAAAAATCACAACCAACTAAAAGACTCTTTATCAGAGGGCGTATCCAAAAAACAAATCAAATAAAAAAGCAGAGACTGCAATGGGATGAAAATCCCGGCAGTTTCTGCTTTTTTAATTAGTTGTTTAGAGCAATGAATGTAGGTGATTGAATGCTTGTAATTCTAGGAAGCACATTGTCCGCCAGTGTAATACCTTGTTGAGCAAATGTCATGACAAGCAATGCAGCGATGAAAGTTAATAGTAGTTTCTTCTTCATTATAATTCCTCCAGTATGTTAATAGATTTTAATTTAAATTGGTAAAGAACAGCTTGTTGGTAAGTTAAAGCAGAATTTTTGTATTTCCTGTTTTCGCTATATATTTTGCCCAGTAAAATAGAATATTTATTGGCATAGCGATAATCTTTAACTGTCTCAAAATGCTGGATTGCAGAAAGAATGATTTGATCAGAAGCTAGGTCCATCTCGTGCTTAACTTTATATATATTAAAATGATAGAAAAATGACATGTACTTCTCCATTGACTCTTTTTCAATTAAAGAAAGTCCTTTTTCACACCATTCGATAACCTTGCCAATATTTTCTGTTTTTGAATATTCTTTAACTATTGAAAAAATAGTTATTAAATGTCCTTCTGTATCATCCCAATATTCTAGGCTTTCAATAAAATAAGAGATTGCTTTATCACGATTTCCCTTTAAAGAATAAAGCGCTCCTAAGTTTTGAGTAATAATACCATCATATTGTGTCAAACGCACATCTTTAGCTAATTTTTGCGTAAGAAGGAAACATTCTTCAGCACTTTTAAATTTAGCAGTCATCATCTGGGCCACGCCCGTAACAATGTAGCAATCAATCGCTCTAGCAAAAATCAGATTATCTTTATAATAATTCAAAGATTTTGTAGAGTATTCAATAGTGTTTAAAAGATGATTGTTGGATAAATAAGACATGCTAATAGCGTGGTAGAAGTCTGCAAGTTCCCATTCTTCCAAGTGAAAGTTAGTGAGTATGTCTAAGGCTGTTTCAAAATGCTCTAACGCTACTTTGRAATCTTTAACTAAATAGTAATAGAAGCCGCAATTCTTATTAAAGATAAAGCTTTGTCTCTCATCGAATTTTTCTTGCATTTGTTCCAAAGCATTCATCAAACTTTTTACAATTTCCACTTCAACTTGAGTGATTAAATACAAACGGAATAAATAGAGATTGCAAGTATAGAAATTGGATTCATCTTTAAACAGAAAATTTCTTACCTTATAGGAATCAAGTTTTAATGTAATATCTTCCTTATTTCGATTAATAATTGCATCTTTATAAAGAAGATAAAGTTCWGATAAGAACTCTGTTTCCTCTTCAGTGGAGAGATCCTCAAAATCCAGATGTAATCTTTCCAATAAAAGCTGCAGGACATCTTCGCTTGGAACCGTCTGGTTATTCTCAATCTTGCTTAAATAGGAAGTGGAGCAAATTCCTTTGGCTAACGTGACTTGTTTCATATTCTGTTGTATGCGGGACATTTTGATGAGCAAACCGATATTATTCATATATCCACCTTTTATACTAATAGAGTCATTGAGTAATATCTACTATATGTAGTTGGGAAACAAAACTTAAATACCTATAAAAAAACGCGTGTTTTGGAAAAAAGTTTCCCAACCTGTTTTTCTTTCTTATTCTATCTTAACGAATTATGATTATATTGTAACTAGTTAATGAATTAGTATTTCTTCAAATTCTACGTTTATTATGAATATTTAGCAATTTTTATCTTTCAACAAGCAAATTATCATTTGAAAAGGAGCTGTTCAGTATGTTTACAGGTAGAATGTATAAATTGGATCGATTTCAGGATGATTTAGCAGTTCTCTTGGAATTTCCTAGGGAATCAAATGTATTGGTCGTTCCAACAGATGATTTAACTTATGATATGAAAGTTGGCGACGTATTATTAGTAGACATTCAGGAAGAAGGCTTTCTTATCTCAAAAGTGAACAAACGTGCTGCAAATAAACAAAAAGAAACAGATTCTGTATACTCTGCACAAAAAATTAACAGTTACTATATTGATTACGAACTTGGTTGTTTAGTTTATACAACTGCCAGCTGATTTTAGCGTTCAAAGGCACTGCCGCCAGTGTCTCTGACATATACCGAAAAGCCTGTAACTATTTCCCCCGACCTCGGGAAATAGTTACAGGCTTTTTGATTTGAATTTTTATAATTCTTCCCAATGGTTCATTTTATTTTTGTTAAACATACTTGCATTAGATAACACGAAATATTTGGCTGCATTTTTATATTTATTGTTTTCATAATAAAAGTTGCCTAACAATTGCGCATATTTATGAGCATGGCGGTAATCTTTAAGTTCCTGAAAAAAATTATAAGCATCAATAGCCACTTTCTCGAAAATCGTTGAGTCAGTTTCTCTTGTCAAGTAAACATTTAAATGGTGAAAAAATGTTTTCTGACTGGGATTCTGATTATTATCTATTAATGATAAACCTTCCTTACACCATTTAATGACTTCAGCCGAGTTTCTTAATTTAGAATATTCTTTTACGAGCGAATATATAGGTAGCAATTTTTCTTCGTTATCGTTGCGCGATTGGAGACTTTTTAAATAGAATTTTATTGCTTCACCTGGCAAACCCCTTCTTGACGCAGAATTCCCTAAGTTCTGTGTAATGATTGGGAAGTGTTCAACAAGATTAAGTTGGGATGCTATTTTTTGTGCGAGTAATAGATTTTCATAAGCTTCTTCATATTGGAACGAGAATTCTTGTGCAATAGCCAAAATTAAGTAACATTCAATCACACGAGTGTTGAAAAATCCGCTCTTGAAAAACTCTAGAGATTTTTGGATATATTCTATTGAAATGACCCATCTCTGCTGAGTTAGATAACAATGTCCTAAAAGATAATTAAAATCGGCTTCTTCCCATTTCTCAATATTGATTTTTTTGTAATAAGAAATTGCCTTTTCATAGGATTGAAGAGTTAAGTTATAATCCATCAAAAAAGAATAGTAACTGCCGACATTAGAATTAAATAAAAACATCTGGTAGTTATCAAAGTTACTGGATAGCTCAGATAATGCCATAATCAGTTCACTTGTGTCATTTTGAACATCTTGCACAATCAAAGTTAATCTGAGCACCATGAGCTGATATGTATAAAAATTTGAAGAATCTTTAAATAAGTAACGTTCACTATTAATTTCTTTTAACGCTATAGCTGTGAGTTCGCGGTCTTTGTTCATGACGGCATTGAAATAAATCTCACGAATGTGCTTTAGATAACTATCGTCGTCTAAACTTTTGTTTTGGTTGATCGCAATTTCGAGTCGGCTTAATAGTAAATTGACCACTTCTTGGCTTGGAACGATGGAATTGTTTTCAATTTTACTTAGGTAGGAGGGAGTACAAATCCCTTGAGCTAATGTAATTTGCTTCATATTCCTTCTAATTCTCTCAAGTTTAATCACATGTCCGAAGTTATTCATGGTCGCATCTTCCTCCTTTACTTATATTTTACATCTTTAATATTCAATTTTTATCCTACTATACGTTGATTAAACTTAAAACAAAAGTTTAAGAAATTTATTTCATAAAAATGATATATATATGCCCTGAATGTGAAAACTTTCCCAACATTTTCGACATTTTTCGACGTTTTTTTCATGTAAACTACTACTAGAGGAATTAAACGAAAGAACAAAATATTTAAAATGGGAGGTGAGTAGGAAATGAAAAWTACATCATTGGTTTTGGTTCAAATTGCTTTGGGCTTTTTTCTCATAAGGCACAGAAGAAATATAACGAAACCCATTAACTTAATCGCGTTCGCTTTTTTTACCATGCTCATGATCTATTCCTTTTCAAATCTACTCCCAATTCTTGGTGAAGGTGTAACGGTTGTGAAAAAGCTCATCAACACTGAAGTAATCAGATTCTGAAACGAAAAACCATTTGTGTAAATCTGATCCACAAATGGCTGTAGAGGTAATACGAACATTAATATCATCTCGTTTTTGAAGTTTTGGATCTTCCACTTCTTTGACTTTGATATCTTTCGTTCCTTGAAACGTAATCGCCTTCATATACCATCCTCCTCAAACGGTGTTCACCGCCTAAAACTTTACCCATATGATTTTTTTCGAAACATTTACAAAAACAACATGTAAAAAGCAAGCAACTCTTTATAAGAGCTACTTGCTAGAGTGTGTATTTAAACTTTTAATACAAAACTGTCCTATTAAATATGTCCTAGACGTTGTTTCTAAAAGTTAATTTATCTGCGTTCTAATGGTTTCACGGCAGGACCTTCTAAAACTTCTCCTGTATAAGAGAACCGTGAACCGTGACAAGGACAGTCCCATGAACGCTCACTGTTATTCCAATGAACATCGCAGCCTAAATGGGTACATGTAGGTTTTACTAAATGTATTTTCCCATGCTCATCTTTATATGCACCTGTCTTGTGATGATCAATCATGACAATCTTGCCTTCGTCCACCTGTAAATTCTCAAGGGTATCAGATGGTCTCGTGAATTTTCCTTTTACTAATTCTTTCGCCACATTTGAGTTTACTTTTACAAAGTTTTTCGTATCATGTTGTTTTAGTTTTGATCGAGTCGGTGAGTATAAATCTTTATTGGGATTAAATTTATTTTGGGCAAGATCGGCTAACAATAGACCTGCGGCCGTCCCATTTGTCATACCCCATTTTGCAAAGCCAGTTGCCACGAATACATGAGGCAATCCAGATGTCATTTCGCCGATATAGGGAATGCGGTCGAGCGTTTCTAAATCTTGGGCAGACCAATGAGTGTCGATGGACTGGACAGGGAAATGCTGTTTGGCAAATTGTACGAGTGTTTCATAGCGTTCAACGGTAGAATCATCATGAGTAGTATCTTCATACTGCCCGGCTTTGTGACCTTCACCACCGACAATCACGTAGCTTTCTCCTTTATCACCTTTGGCTGTTCGAATTGAACGGGTAGGCTTTTCTACATTGATATACATGCCGTTCATATGCTYATCTGGAACTCTGACACACACCGCGTAGGAGCGTTGCGGAGACAATTTTGAAAAATACAAACCGTCTTTATCGTTAAACGGATAATGACTTGTAACAAGGACTTGTTTGGTCGTGATTTTCATTCCCTCCATCGTTTCGATAATGATTTCATCATTATGTTTAAGGGAGCTTGCTCGGGTTTCTTCGTGAAAAACGACGCCAAGATTCTGTGCTTCTTTAACTAATCTGTTGATATATTTAACAGGGTGAAATTGCGCCTGTTTTGGTAAGGTTAATGTTTCACTTACCGGAAATGGGAGTTCATCCAAGGATATCGATAGTTCACCAGGAATACCAAGCTTGTCATAAGCCGCTTTCTCCGTATGTAATTGATCAACACCTTGTGTAGTTTGTGCGTACAGAACGGCATCTCGTTCTTCAAAATCACAATCTATGGAAAGCTCGTCTACCCACATTTGTATTTGTTCGCGTGCTTGTTGATTTGCATCAAAATATTGGCGTGCCTTGGTCTTTCCGAATGTCTGTATTAACTCATCGTAAATTATTCCGTGCTGTGCGGTTATTTTCGCTGTAGTAAATCCAGTAGTACCACTGGCGATTTTGCTTCCTTCAATTACGATTACTTTTGCGCCTGCCTTAGCGAGGACGTATGCTGCAGTCACCCCGGTAATGCCAGCGCCTATAATACATACTTCTGTTGAGACATCCGATTCTATTTGTGGAAATGTTTTGTTTGATCGTACTTTTCTCCAATAGGATTTTGTGAATTTAGGCAATTCAAGTGCACACATAATTTAAACCCTCCTGCTCGTAGTTTCTTCATTATTACCCGTTTCCAGAAAATACAATCATGGATGGAAGAATTTGAACTGTAAGGAGGGTTTGAAAATTATATTTCTTCCAAAATAATCATAACCCCGATCAAAATAGGCAAAAGGCAGACAAGGAATAAAATACTCCTAGCAAGCCAAATCGGCAGTTTTTCGAAAAATACTGCAATCAAGATTACTCCAATTAAGAAAAGAATGGAGACTATGATGCTGTCTGTTGTAGGAGAGTCTATATGATTCAAATCGACTTTATCACGATCGTATTTGTACACCCAAAAATATATCCCCACTAAGCCTAGAAGAATCAATGCCATTCCACCTAGTATCCAAGCCATAATAAAACCTCCAATTTTCATATAAATAACATACTGCAATAAATTTAAATAATCGACGGGAAAATTATGGTTCAGATTTAAAGGAAAACTCTTACGGATGTCGAAATAGGAATAATGCGACACCTAGGGAGGAAATTAAATGTCAAAACGCAAATTAACTATAGAAGATTTAAATCAATTGGTTTCTGTTACTCAGCCTACCTTAGCACCAAATCAAAAAGAATCAGTTTTTGTTCATACAAAAATAGACGACAATGAAAATACATATCAAGCGAATTTATGGCATGTGGAATTGGATTCAAAGAAATTGACACAATGGACACATGGCAAAGAGAAGATTTCTTCTCCTACATATTCCATAGACGGCACGCAGCTTGCATTTTTATCTACTCGAGATGATAAGAATCAACTTTATGTATTGTCCACAAAAGGCGGGGAAGCACGTAAAGTGACTTCATTTGAAACAGGAGTCAGCAGTTTTGTGTGGTCTCCATGTGGAAAGAAAATATGGTTTTCTGCTTCCTTAAAAGAAGGAAAGAACTTTACTGATGAACCGGATAAAGAGGAAAAGAAAAAACCAGAACCATACGTAGTGGATAAAATGAAGTACAAAATGGACGGTACGGGGTTGCTGCCTCAAGACAGTTATAAACATATCGGTGTAATAAATCTTGAAAACGGGGAAGTAACACAATTTACGGAAGGCAATTATTTTTATTCGCTACAGTCCGTTTCACACGATGGATCGAAACTAGTCTTCGGTGTCAATCGTTCTGAAAACCAGGATTTCGAATTCCGTCAATCATTGTATTTGGTGGACGTGGACTCGAAGGAAGAAACGGTTGTTATTGAAGAAGATGGTTACTTTGGCGGTGCTGCATTTTCTTTTGATGATTCGAAACTGGCATTTGTCGGTAGCGATGCGTCTTTCAAGAACGCAACACATACAGAACTATATGTATATGATATCGAGTCAGGT
>NZ_JBFUJC010000070.1:0-11064 GCF_056401595.1 Paenisporosarcina sp. P4_E4_2
CAACGAATATCACAAGTGTGGAACAAAAAGCGATTCGTGAAGCGGCGGAGAAATCTGGCGGCAAAAAAGTTTTCCTCGAAGAAGAACCAAAAGTGGCTGCGATTGGAGCGGGCATGGATATTTTCCAGCCAAGCGGAAATATGGTCGTTGATATTGGTGGGGGAACAACTGATATCGCTGTCCTTTCGATGGGCGACATTGTAACGTCCGAATCGATTAAAGTAGCCGGCGATGTGTTTGATAATGATATTTTACAGTACATAAAACGCGAATATAAGTTATTGATTGGCGAACGTACGTCTGAAGATATTAAAATAAGAATCGGCACGGTATTCGCTGGTGGACGCAAAGAAGAAATGGAAATCCGCGGCCGAGATATGGTTACTGGCTTGCCACGAACTATTCTAATCACTTCTGAAGAAATCGAAAAATGTTTGCGAGAATCCATTGCCATGATCGTGCAGGCTTCGAAAAATGTTCTGGAAAAGACACCTCCAGAATTATCTGCAGATATTATCGACCGTGGCGTGATTTTAACAGGTGGCGGCGCACTGATGCACGGCATTGATTTCTTGCTTGCACAGGAATTGAAAGTACCGGTTTTAATAGCCGAAAACCCAATGGACTGTGTAGCCATCGGTACAGGTATTTTGCTTAATAATATTGGCAAAGCTTCCACTCGACTGTAGAGATCACCAACAAATATACATGCACAATTGATGGACGATAAGGAGAACGGCGAATGACGAATGAAGTAAAAGACGATCAACTACAGGTAAAAACACAGCCAGTTGCTTCTAACCGAAAACAGCACAAAGCTGAAAAAGCCGAAGCTAAGGGTCAAAAGAAAACTTGGTGGGTTCAAATACGTCTTTTCCCGATTTGGCTTCGTATTATTTTGGTTTTAGCTCTTGTCGTTGCTGCAATTGCAGCAGGATTAGTTATTGGCTATGGTTACATCGGAGATGGTGAACCAAAAGATGCACTTAAGTGGGAAACATGGCAACACATTTTGGACATTTTAAACGGGAAAGTGAAGTAAATCGACTCTTTGCACGTCTTTAGTAAAAATATTGTCTAGCTACAAGCGCCAGCTCGCACCTCCGGTTAGGTCCACAGGATGTGGGTCATGAAGGCGTTCCGACACAATTTCGGGACACTAGCCTTCATATCGAAACAATTCGAAAACAGATTTTCGATTCGTTTCTTCCACCATCGGAGTCGATCTGAAGTGGCGCTTTACGCTTTTCTTATGGAGGTTTTACAGTGACATTATCAGCTCAACAAATTCAAGCAATTTTACCACATCGTTATCCATTTTTATTGGTCGATCGAATTACTGAAATTGAAGACGGCAAACGTGCAGTTGGTTTGAAAAACGTTTCAATCAACGAAGATTTCTTCAATGGGCATTTCCCAGGATATCCTGTAATGCCAGGTGTTTTAATTATCGAAGCATTGGCACAAGTTGGTGGAGTAGCGTTATTGAACAAAGAAGAAAACAAAGGACGTCTTGCATTTTTGACTGGTGTAGATAACTGCCGTTTCAAACGACAAGTCGTGCCTGGCGATCAACTTCGCTTGGAAGTGGAATTCGTAAAACTTCGCGGGGCAATGGGCAAAGGTCATGCCATCGCGACAGTAGACGGCGAAATCGCGTGCGAAACAGATATTTTATTTGCTCTCGGACCAATTGTTGAAAAAGAATAATCACTATTCAACAAGTAAAAGTTGTTTAATGCTAATCGTCTGAGGGAATAATAAAGCAGACGGTGTAGCCTTTCAAGTAGGAGGTTTTCCGCTTCATGTATAAAGAATTACCAACCGGAGTAAAAAGTAGCATTACACGCTCCATCAAAACCGTTTTTGAACATTATATGGCTTCGATTGAATGGTCTGAAAATCGTTTCAGTATGGAAGACTTCATTCAAGCTTGGCGTATATATATAAGTGAAAGTGCTACATGGGCAGACAAGATTTCTGAAGAATGTAAGCAAGATCCAGCATTTCACGAAGAAATTGCCAAAAAAATGAATCAAGCCATTGATAAAATTTTGAATGAGCCACCGTCTGAAGAACAAGTTGCAAAAATTGAAATCATGCAAGAACAACTCAACACTCATTATGATTATGCGTGTAAAGCGGAAGCGGCATACGTCGAATCCATTTTAAAAGAAAAACTAAACGCATAGTCGGATAGTTCCTTCCTTTCCCGGGCAACATACAGTGAATCACATTAATTGTGGTGAACAATTGCCGGAAAGGAGGGAATTTTTTATGTGGAAAAAAGCAACGATGGTCTTTGGTATGAGTGCACTTTTACTTGTCGGATGTAACATGAATAACGACAAAGTACCAGGAAACGAAACCCCAATGGAAAACGATGTAAAGGACAACGTAAATGACGTAAATGACAATGTAAAGGACGACGTAAATGACGTACGTGAAGATACCCAAAATTTAGTGCCTGGTACTGAAGGTAAAAATCATGTGGATCCAACAAACGAAGATCAAAACAAAGATAATGATAAAGACATGATGAAAGACGCGAATACAGATCAAGAAGAAATCCTTGAAGATGACATGGATAGACGTGACGCGGATAACAAAGACGAATAATGCTGTATTGTGAAGAAGCCCGAATGTCTTTCCCGGACGAAATGAATCGAAACTTTGATTGAGTTTTTGAAGCTAAGATGCGAATTGGGCTCGCTTTAAAAAAATACAAAAAAGACTCGGCTAAACTTCAGCCGAGTCTTTTTTTAAATGAGGTCGTTGGCGCATATCGTTTTCAAAGCGAGTAATAAGATTTTCACCTGTTAATCCATCTTGGACGAGTTCTGTCAAAAGTTGCAATGCATACTTACGACGGGTGCGAATTAACATCCCTTTCAACAGTACCGAAACATAATCTCCAATTTCTTTGACAGCATATACTGCAACTTCAAAGCTTGCAGGTTCATTTTCAGGATACGAAATGACAACTTTCACTTCAACCAATTCCCCAGAACCATTGTATTGCTCAAATATCGTACTGTCTTTTTTATCGACATACATTTCTAATATCCATGATCGGTGGCTGTTTTCTTGATTGATGATGATGCCATCTACGAGAGGAATCGAAATGGTTTGGTCCCCTTGAACCAATGTCATAGACAACATTTTAAAGGTTTTCAATAAGCTCACAGCCTTTCCGCAAAGTTTAATTGACTCTATTATATCATAGACTTCAAAAATCTTAGAGAACTAGCCAAAACCGCATTTTAAAGAAATGCTTCACACTTAGAGCCGCATGTTATAAGAAGACCTTTGTTAATATATGGTACTTGCAAAATTAAATTTTTACAGGCTTAAAAGAGGGCAAAATTAATTTTTGGTCCATTGCACACAATTAAATGTGCTTTGTACAATAAATTCAGTAACCTGAAAGGAGGTGAATAAATGAATCAAATCGGGATGATTGGCCGCATGACAAAAGATCCAGTATTCCGGCAATTGTCTGAAGGAAGGGTGCAAGCAAGTTTCGTGTTGGCTGTACAACGTACTTACAAAAGCGCAAAATCGGATGAAGCAGATTTTGTATTATGTACTGTATGGGGGAAACTTGCTGAACACACAGTGAAGTATTGTGGAAAAGGCTCGCTTGTAGGAATCAGTGGACATATCCACTCGAGATCCTACCAAAAAGAAGATGGCAATCGTGTCTTCGTAACCGAAGTCATCGTTGAAGAAGTTCAATTCTTACAAACGAAACCGAAAGCAGGACAATCTTCAGAAATTCCTCATATGAAAAAAGAGTCGCAAGCGAAAGAAGACTTTATATTCTCTGAGGAAGAGCACAAAGAATTACCGGTTGTGTAACTATGTTTTCCACGGTAGACCGCACCGTTGGTTAGTACACAAGATTTCTCAATCCAAGAGAAAGGAATTCACCCAATATGAAAGCTTCATCATCTGATCATCTCATTCGAATGGAACTACATATGGAACAACTAATTCGTATGATTGCGAATTTGAATGAGCGGATTCAAGTGCTCGAACACAAATTAACCGAACCCGCATTACGCGTAGTGGGCAAATAAGATTTTACTAGATTGGCAAGAGAGGAAACCGGCCGCGTGAAGCACGGTCGGTCTTGTACATAGAAAAGCGGAAAGCACCACTCTAGCTCAACACCGGCGCTGGAAGGCACGAAGCGAAAGCCCGCTTTCGCATGTATTTGGGAGGGGAGGCTAAGATCCGGACATCGTGTCCGAACGCCTTCATGACCCACATCCTGTGGGCCCAAGCTTAGGTGTGAGCTGGTGCTTGAAGCTGGTCATAAGAAAAGTGTAGCAGGCCAAGATAGACCGACTCCCTCTAATTTTCATAAAATAAAATGCCTGCCGGAAATCCGACAGGCATCCATATAAACGTTAACCTAATGTAAGAAGTTCTTTTAAATCATCATCCGCTAGTTCAGTAATCCACTGGCTGGATTGGATCAAGTCTTCCGACAAAGCTTGTTTATCAGCTAGCAATTTGTCGATTTTCTCTTCAATCGTACCAATTGTCACGAATTTATGCACATGGACAAAACGCGTTTGACCAATGCGGTAGGCACGGTCAGTTGCTTGATTTTCAACCGCTGGATTCCACCAACGATCGGCATGCAATACATGATTTGCAGCAGTTAAGTTAAGTCCCGTTCCACCAGCTTTCAGTGACAAAAGAAACACAGGGAATTCTTTTTCCTGGAAGGATTCAACCAGACGGTCACGCTGTGCTTTTGGCATGCTGCCAGTTAAGAATGGCGGATCGATGTCGTGCAACTCGCTTAAGCAATGCTGTAGCAGATGACCCATTCCAATGTACTGGGTGAAAATGAGACATTGCTCACCGCGAGCGGCAATTTCTGCTGCTAAAGTGACGATGCGCGCCAGTTTTTCAGAACGCTCCATCATATACTCCGCTTCACCAAACCCCTCCTTCAGATATAGGGCTGGGTGATTACACAATTGCTTCAGCTTGCTCAACATTTTTAAAATAAGTCCTTTTTTCTCAAAGCCGGTCAATGTTTCGAGTTTGAACAGCGTCTCCTGAATCAAGCTTTCATAGAGTGCTGCTTGCTCCGTCGTCAATGGGCAATACTCACGCTGTTCTTGTTTGTCCGGCAGGTTCAACAGCAAGTCTGGATCCTGCTTCGTACGTCTCAACAAGAAAGGACGGATTTTGTTTCGTAGTTTTTGTTTATGATTTTCCGACTCATCGCGTTCAATTGGTGCAATAAAGTTATCCTGGAACTTACGGAAGCTACCTAAATAGCCTTTATAAATGAAATCGAAAATGGCCCATAACTCAGACAAACGATTTTCAACTGGTGTTCCTGTCAATGCCAAATGATGTTCACCGCGTAACTTGCGGATCGCACGACTTTGCTTCGTGTGCATGTTTTTGATGTTCTGAGCTTCATCCAGAGTCACACTGGCCCATTCGATTTCACTTAACGCTTCAGCATCCTGAGAAGCCGTACCAAAAGTCGTCAATACGACATCCGGTTTCATGGAAATGAGTTCAGTAGCCAGAGATTCATCTTTGGAACGTGTTTGCCCGTAATGCACATGGACGTCCAAATCAGGCGCAAATCGTGCCAGCTCTTTTTGCCAGTTTCCTAAAACGGAAGTAGGGCAAATGATAAACGATGGCTTATCCGTTTGATTTGTGCGATGTACATGGAGCAAGTACGCAATCAGCTGTACTGTTTTTCCGAGACCCATATCATCCGCTAAACAGACGCCGAATCCTTGTTCACGCATAAACACAAGCCAGTCAAAGCCCTGTTGCTGATAAGGACGCAGTTCCGTCAACAAATGAGGGGAAACAGTCGTAGTAGGCAGACCTTTCTTATCCTGTAGCTGTTCCAAATACTTTTGAAGGGATTGATTCAGTTCGAACTGGAATAATGGATCGTCCTCTTCTTCCAAATTATCTTCATCAAGTACGAGTGCTTCAGGCAGTTCACGGAACAATAATTCTTTCACGGTCCAGTCTTCAGCTTCCGTTTGTTCCATCAACTGGCGGATTTCATGCATCCAGTGTGAATCGATGCGGAACCATTCGTTACCGGCACGTATGTACTCACGATTTTCTTCAACCATTTGTTTGAATTGATCTTCAGTAATCGCTTGACCATTTAACGAGAAGTGCCAATCAAAAGTTAAAATTTCATTCAGACCGGCTGTTGTTTTAAACGAAGCGGTCTTGGCATTCGACTTGACGCGCAGTTTGGATTCTTTCACCGCTTTTAACCAACCTGGCAAAATCACTTCAAAACCAAGAGCTTGCAGGCGTGCTGCATCGTCACGCAAGAAATGGCGGACGTCCAAATCACTTAACGAACTAGATAAAAACCGATCCGCATCCGATTCCATATTCATTAATTCCAGCATATTGGATTGCGTTTCATACACATAAGGAGCATGAACTTTCCATTTATCAGGTAGCGCATTAGCGATTGAAGAATCTTTCTTCCGAAAAGCGGGAGTCCAGTGCACAGAACTTTTCTTGCCGCGAACCACAGTTTCCAATAGCCATTCATCCGAGAAGGACTCAGGCTCACTAAGCCGCAGTGCCACAATGACATCAGCATGCCCGCTTTGAGCTTGCAGAGGCCAACCGCCTTGTTTGAAAAAGGGAAGTAACGTAGGAATATCCGATAACGTCAACCCTGCGCCATACAGTTTCTGCTGAATGGCAGAAGTAAGCATCACTTTTGCAGTAGGTGGGACTTCTTCAGTTGTCAGTACTAGTGAGCCTTCTTCAAACTCAATATCATTCCAAAGAGTTGGCGCACTCCATATGTTTGCAGTTTGTTGAATGGTTGATATCGTCAACTCGTCTTCCTGTGCATAGCCACTAACGTGCACGTAAGGGTGTTTAACGATGGGTGAAAACAGTTCCACTAATTCAAGTGAAGAAAACCGAGTTTCTTCATCATGATTCAAACCGTAAAAAGAGGGTTCATGTTGGAATGAGATAAAAGATATCCATTGTTCCGTAAATAAACGCATGCCTTCATCATTGTAGGCATGCACGGTTGTAAATCCATCATCCATTTGATCGAATGACAGTATTAAATTTTTCATAAAGGGCGATACACGGGAAGTCATAAAGGCAAGTTTCCTTTCTGTATCTCTTCTTGGAGAGCGCGCAATCGACGATATTTCGCTTGAAGTTCGCTTACGTAGCTGTTCCAATATTCGGTTTTGCCACTTTTCTTTGCAGCCGATTTCATTTTTTTCCAAATGCGAACGGCTTGTTTATAGTTATGGCGATTGCGCTCTCGCACTTCGGTCAGTGCAAGTACATGATAAAGCGGCAACACTGTTTCAGGTGCTTCCTGGAGGACAGTCTTCATACCACATGATTCCGCATAATCGAGTGTTGACCCGAATCGGTGATGCAGAGCCACCCAATCTTTATATCGGTGTTGATCAATCAGGAAATCGGAATAGGCACGGACGCCAAATGAACCAAATTGCCAGAACAGCTGCTCACGTTCAGCATCCGGCATTTCGATGAATTTATACAACGCATATAATTTCGAAACGAACACGGAACGGTTCCATGCAGACAAATGACTGTTCACATAATCAAAAATATGTGGACGCATCGCATGCAATATAATCGTCAGCGACGGCAGATCTTCCTGCTCTTTTGCAAGTTTCGCCAAATGCATCCATTCAGGCATATCACTTGGATGAATACGGTCCGTAATGAGTTTCAATTCATCCGGTATTTTTAGCAATAAGCAAAATAAAGCCCGAAACAGGTCGTTATTTAGACTTTTGTTTTCCTGTAAATAAGCAAACTCTTGTTCACGACGGCCTTTTTCTGTTAACAGTATGACCCAATATGCGTGAAACAAATTAAAACGAAGATCAGCCATCGTTTCCAACTCATAAACGATATGACGAACATGTAGCACAAGTGCATCATAAAAAGGATCAGCTGAGAACAAACGTGGTTTGCTCGAGAGATTCAGCAGCTGATGCTGGATATCTTCAATATCGGTCTGGATGGTAGCGCGGAACATGTTTTCATTCATATCTTCGCTGACATCAAACAACAAACGAAGCAGCATAGTTTTGGTATAGACATCGTAAAGAGGTTGCCATTCACGTTCAAAAGGCATGAACTTCTTCAATTTCTGTTTCATTTGAATAATCGAGTTGTCGATAAAGTATCGCTCTTTCCAAGACCAATCACCAGAAACAGCATTGAACGTCGATTGAACGATTGCGTTCCAGCTTTCCGGTGTACGTTCATTGGCAAGTAACGAAAGTTGCTCCGACTTCTTCAAGCGCCATTCCTGGAGCCACTCGGATAAAGAAAACTTCTGCATATATAAACTGAATAAAACGGCTAAGCAATGACGACATAGACGTTTTTCTGGACAAGAACACGTAACTTGTTCGTCGACTAAATGAAGCGTCACAATGCAAGGACTCACATCTTGCACTTTTGCTTCGAGTAAATGTTCGTACGGGTCATATGAAAGCGCACGTACCGCTCCGTTACGAACGGAAAACGAAGCACGTCGGACAAGCTCCTCATCCTCTTGATGTGAGGGATGCAAATCTTCCGAAATCGTCTCCATCCATTGTTGGATATGGGATTGGTAGCGTACGGCAATATTAAATAAAGAATGGCTCAACAACAACATCTCCAAAAAAAATCTTTCCTTTCATTATACGGCTTTTCTCGGAAAACCGTAAGTGAAAGGAAAGATTTAAGGTTTTAAATGCAGATAGGCTTTCAAAAAATTTCTTTGAACTTCTCTTTTTCAGGAGTTGGTTTCCTATAAAACTCCTGGAATAGCTGAAAAAAAGTAGGATCGGCTTTATATGCAAGGTAGACAGGGTTCAAGGATTTATCACCATAATCGTCCACCGATTTTTTAACAACCCAATTTTTTACGAGAAATTGTGGATGAATGATAGATGAATTTAAGATAAATCAAAGCAGGAAAGGTTGTTAACTCATTTGCCCAACATATGAAATCGTATTACCAAGGTTGCAGAGTACCAAATGTAAACAAAAAGACCAAGAATACATTCTCTACGTTACGCCAAACGGGGAGCGGAAAGCTGCAATTATTGTATCCAATAAAATTGGAAAGGCATTCATTGAACGCCTGACTTTTGATTCATTTGAAATTGAAGATTTGCACATTGATTTTTTGAACAATAAATGCTCATTTACATACAATGAAAACCACCTTGAAACGGAAGTCGTTTCAAACATCCAAAACATACTTCTCGGGTTCTTTATTCAGTATCACAAGCAATCAATCGCTTTTTTCACAAACAGAAAAAGAAGGAATAAAGACGTCGATGCTACCTAATACTGGTAGCATTTTTTTCGGATTTGTCATGCACGAAACATACGGGATTGTGATACACTAGTAGTAATCAGAATATTTTGATAAAAAAGGAGGGGAACACAATGTTACACGTACAACTTATGAAGCCATTTTATTCGAAATTGGAAGGCCAGAAGATGAAACTGGTATTTGCCTATCAATATTTCTCAATTAAAAAAGATGACGAACTATTCCACTTCATTCCAGTGGAAGGAAAAGAAATTATCGTCAATATGAATACGTACCAAGTCGAAAACTTATCCGAAGTCTTCGTCTTTCAAAAAGGCAATCGCTTCATCCGCTTACCACTCTATCAATTGTTGTTAGTGTCTGATATTCATATGCATTTGCAAACCATATTACAACATGGCGAGCCGGAAGACAGAGAACCAGCCAGCGATGTAAAAAAAGAAGCAAACGAATTTATTTCGTTACTCGAGCAAGCAAATCGCAGCCGGATGATTGACTACGCACTTCAAATGCGAGATCAAAGTCTATTTGATCGATTGACACATTAACCGTTGGAGGATAACCATGGAAATCAATAAAAGTTAGAAACACCTGCCTATGAAAAGAGGGAGGTGTTTTTATGTGGTTTTTAAGGGATTCATGTTTACTCCCTTTCGTGTTGATTTCTTCATTCTCATGATATGTTTGTTCCTTCGCGAGTGCACTTTATTCCGTTTGACAACCCGTTTATTCCTCTTCGGCCAAGGTTTATTCCAGTCCACCCAGTATTTCCTACATGAAAAACCCCGAAAACGAAGTGATAGGGGGCAAATTGGTTTGGTTTTTGCTACGCTACTGTTAAAAGGCAAAATTAAAAACCCTTCTCCGAATATGACACGATCGGGGAAGGGTTCTAGTAGTACCTGTACATACATCACGCTCCTAAATTGAAGTCAACATATACAATATTATGACAGATACACTCGAGCCGATGACGCCGAACAATATATCGACAGCAGTTAATTCAAGAATTTTATTAAATTTCACATCTACCACATCCTCTCTACTTTTTTCTCTGCTAATTGATTTAATGGAAGCGGCATGGCGCCTTGCCTGTCCAAACGTATCGCAGGAAATACGATAAAGTTAATATATGTAGAAATTTTCCTTTGATAGGTTATATAAAGTTTAGGTTTTGTTGGAAAAATTTATTCAATTTTGTGTGAATTTCAGTTTTTCATTTTACAAAATTCAATTTTGAGACGCTTTTCGAAGACAAAATTTATTTTTGTAAGGTTAGTAGGTGGGCAAAATTCAAATTTGGGGGCAAAGGTTTCCATCTTGACAATAGCCATTTACACTTAAATGAAGCTATTGAACCTTTTGGGGAAGGGGAGATAGAGGACGAATGATTGTATACATAGCGTTGCGGAAATTTCACCTCATTCCTACGCCGCATGCACTTAAGCTTTCGGGCTGTATAACCAGTCGACCTGTTTAGGCGGGGGCCTAAATCTTTAATCAAACTGACGTTAAAAGTGTGAGCAAATTTGGGTGCTCGCACTTTTAACGTTGCGCAAATATTGTTCGTGGTTTCCTAAAATAACCAAAAATGACAATAATTTGACAAATTCTCCGACAAACTGCACAAACCTATGAATCTCTTTCCAAGCACCCACAACTTTTTCACCAATTTTTCTTTATCTGTACCC
>NZ_JBFUJC010000071.1:0-13143 GCF_056401595.1 Paenisporosarcina sp. P4_E4_2
AGATATTTCTCGCCCTCAAACAGTGCCCCTTTAAATGAAATGAAGAAATTTTTCCTCACATTTTTCACATCATCGTAAAAATAGTAAGCACCCTTTTCGTAAGCGTCATCAAGTTTTCGCTTGGGATCCATTAAGTAAATAATTCCACGGTAAAACAAATAGACAACAAGTGCGAGTATAAGAAATCGGATCAATACGATGATCATAATGGAACCTCCCTTTGGGCAGACGTGTTACTATGGTATACGGATGAACAAATACTTTGGTTTCAAGATTGTTCAAATTTTTTTCTGGAGGTATTTGATATGGAATTACAGCAGTTATTTACGATGCAAAAAGCTCTCGACAGATATATTCAATCGGAGAAGAATATATCTCATGATGTATTTCTTGAAAAAGGGTTAGCGTTATTAGTTGAACTCGCTGAATTGGCGAATGAAACACGTTGCTTCAAATTTTGGAGTGCAAAAGGGCCATCCGATAAGGAAACGATTTTGGAAGAATACGTAGATTCTATTCATTTCTTACTGTCTCTCGGCATTGAAAAACAATTGGACGATTTAGATAGATGGCCTGTTGAGGAAAAAGCAGGTTCCCTGACTCAATTATTTCTAAATACCCATGCATCTATTCAACAATTTCTCCAGGAACCAACCAGACCCCTATATGAAGATGTGTGGAAATGGTATGGAGCAGTTGGATCATCACTAGGTTTTACACATCTTCAAATCGTAAAAGCATATATTGATAAGAATGAAAAAAATTACGAACGTCAACGCACTGGTTATTAACGAATATTTTGAAAACTGAATACGTTTCCATTATAATAAGATAGTTAGAGCATATTTAGGAGGACGAAATAATGACGAAACTTGATGCAACACTTACGATGCTGAAAGATTTAACAGATGCAAAGGCCATACCTGGGAATGAACGTGAAGCACGTGATGTTATGAGAAGATACATCGAGCCATTTGCTGACCGAATGGATTCAGATAATCTGGGCAGCTTAATTGCAGAAAAAGTAGGCGACGCGGAAGGCC
The DNA here is from genome assembly GCF_056401595.1 of Paenisporosarcina sp. P4_E4_2. Classification (NCBI taxonomy): domain Bacteria; kingdom Bacillati; phylum Bacillota; class Bacilli; order Caryophanales; family Caryophanaceae; genus Paenisporosarcina; species Paenisporosarcina sp. P4_E4_2. Next base: position 1,044 of record NZ_JBFUJC010000071.1, read on the forward strand.
CGAAAATCATGGTTGCCGGTCACTTGGATGAAGTCGGATTCATGATCACTCAAATTGATGATAAAGGTTTCTTAAAGTTCCAAACCGTTGGTGGCTGGTGGTCACAAGTTATGCTTGCTCAACGTGTAACTATAGTGACGCGTAAAGGTGAATCTATTACTGGTGTCATTGGATCGAAACCACCACATATCTTATCACCTGAAGCACGCAATAAACCGGTTGATATCAAAGACATGTTTATTGATATCGGTGCCTCTTCGAAAGAAGAAGCTATGGAGTGGGGCGTATTGCCAGGAGATATGGTAACACCATATTTCGAATTCTCTGTTATGAACAATGAAAAAATGCTTCTGGCAAAAGCGTGGGATAACCGTATTGGTTGTGCAATCGCAATTGATGTCCTTAAAGCATTAAAAGATGAGAAACATCCAAACATTGTATATGGTGTGGGAGCTGCCCAAGAAGAAGTTGGATTACGTGGAGCACGCACAGCAGCGGCGAAAATCAAGCCGGATATTGGTTTTGCAGTTGACGTCGGTATTGCTGGTGACACGCCAGGGATTACAGCAAAAGAATCTACAAGCAAAATGGGAGCAGGTCCACAATTGGTATTGTTTGATGCTTCAATGGTTTCTCACAAAGGACTTCGCGATCTAGTGGTAGATACTGCCGAAGAAAATAACATWCCTTATCAGTTTGAATCTATTCCTGGAGGAGGAACAGATGCCGGAGCGATTCATTTGACAGCAAACGGTGTTCCCTCATTGGCTATTGGGATCGCAACTCGCTATATTCATTCTCATGCAGGTATTTTACACCGTGATGATTATGAAAATGCAGTCAAACTGATTGTGGCGGTAATCAAAAAACTAGATCGTGACACAGTGAACAAAATTATCTTCGACTAATAAGGAAATCAGAAAGCATCGCTGAGGCGATGTTTTTTTGATACTCTTGGTATTTTATGCATGATAGATTGTTGTCATATCAATCATTAATTGAAAGGTGAAGGCGTAGTCCAAGTGACTACGCTTTTATTTATGTCCCATATATTTTGAAGTGAGAAATTATTGAAAAAATCTATTTTGTTTTCCTATCTACCTAGAGCATTTTTCTATCACTTAATATGTTATAGATGTAAGGGAAAACGGATTGAAAATGTGAAAAAAACCACGATTGGGATAAAAAAGATGAATGTAAATGTGCTAAGTGTGGTGATGTTAACATCCATGTAGTATGCAAAGAAGAAGATCACGATAAGAAGGATCACGATGAGAAAAAGAAAGACGACTGTGAAAAATGCACAGGTAAAACAGACAAAGTAGAGTTCCAATCAGACACATCATTTTTAGACGATGAAATTTTCGAAGAACCAATCCAAGTACTTCAGGTTTCTTTCAACAAAATATGTGAAGGTGACAAGGTATGGTTGAGTGGAATTGTTGGTTTTGATAATGACACAGTTGTTTGTGGTAATGATGTTGCTGTGATTAAATTAACAATTGTAAGAACAACTGCGTCAGGAAGTGAGCGTATCATCTACAGACAAACTTTTGAAATCGATCAACCTGGACATGACGATCTTACTCAAGTGCCATTTGCACATGTGGAATTCGAATCAAATGAAAACAAAAATGTAACTTATACAGTTTTCGTACAACGCCTGAATGATAACAGAGATGTATTTTTATTCGGACAAAACACATTGGCTGCTCTAAGAATTAACTAGTTCACGAAATGGATGTAAATTTGAAGTGTCTTATGAAAATAAGACACTTTATTTTATTATTAAATAATAAATTTTAACTTATAATTATAACAAAGTATGAATATTTATGAAATTACTAGAACTATTCGAATACAATAAATAGAGTGAGGCGTAGTCCAAGTGACTACGTTTTTTATGTCCAAAAAATATGAAATGGGAAACGATAGAAAAAACTATTAGTTTTCCAATCTGCCTAGAGCAATTTTCTCTCTTTTAATATGTTATAGAGTAAGGCAAATACGGATTGATAGAAACCGAAACTCGGAATCTAGTATCGGTCCAAAAGGAAGGAGGTGCAATCAAATATGAAATATARCAAAAAGACRTGGGWAAAAATAGAGGGCTGTGACTGTTTCAAATGTCGTGAAGCAGAGACGAAAGTAGAATGGTGTGACCATAAACACGACTGGAATAAGAAGGAATGTCCTAAGTGTGGTGATGTTAACATTAAAGTAGTATGCGAGAAAGACAATCACGATAAGAAAGACGATCACGATAAGAAAAAACACGACTGTGAAAAATGCACAGGCAAAACAGACAAAGTAGAATTCCAATCAGATACATCAGTTTTAGACGATGAAATATTCGAAGAACCGATTCAAGTACTTCAGGTTTCATTCAAAAAAATCTGTAAAGATGACAAAGTTTGGTTTAGCGGAATTGTTGGTTTTGACAATGACACATGTGTTTATGGTAATGATGTTGCTGTAATTAAGTTAACTATTGTAAGAACATCTGAGTCAGGTAGCGAACGTACGATTTACAGACAAATTTTCGAAATTGATCAACCTGGACATGATGATCGTACTCAAGTGCCATTTGCACATGTAGAATTCGAATCAAATGAAAGCAAAAATGTAACTTATACAGTTTTCGTACAACGCCTGAATGATAACAGAGATGTATTTTTATTCGGACAAAACACATTGGCTGCTCTAAGAATTAACTAATTTGCAGAATGGGTGTAAAGAAAGTTGAAGTGTCTTATGAAAATAAGGCACTTTTTTTGAGTTAATTAATAAATATGCACTTGTAATTATAAATATTCAAATATATAATGATTATACATAATTATAACGAGGAGTGAATATTTATGAAATTACTTGAATTCGTAAATCTTGAAGTAGTGGAAAGTGTGAAAAATAAAGACTTGTTAACATGGCTCGACTATACTTCAATGGAAGTAAAACAATTGTTGGAACTAGCAACCAATCTGAAGAAGTTGGCTAAAAACAACGTGCATCCTCCACTACTGGCTGGAAAAACGATTGGTCTCATATTTGAAAAACACTCAACCAGAACGCGTATTTCATTTGAAGTTGGAATCAATCAATTAGGTGGTCATGCAATGTATATGCATGCAAGAGACTTGCAAATCGGACGTGGGGAGCCTATTTCAGATACTGGAAAAGTATTATCGGGTTACATGGACGGCATTATGATTCGTGCCCATTCACATAAAATGGTCGAAGAATTAGCTGAAGCTGCGAGTATTCCTGTCATCAATGGCTTAACAGATCTATTCCATCCCTGCCAGGCTTTAGCCGATGTCCTGACGATTCRTGAAGTGAAAGGCTATTTAGCAGGTTTAAAACTTGCTTACGTGGGGGACGGGAATAATGTAGCGCATTCTCTCGTTATTGCGTGTGCTCATTTAGGAATTGATGTATCCATTGCAACTCCTAAAGGTTTTGAAATTGATTCCACGATTCTTAACAAGGCTCAAAAACTAGCCGCTTCAAATGGTTCAAGCATCCTGGCGACTAACAATCCAATTGAATCTGTATCAGGTGCGGATGTCATTTATACAGATGTCTGGACCAGTATGGGGCAAGAAGAAGAGACAGCCGCGCGACTTGATGCTTTCAAAGAGTATCAAATTAATGAAGATCTCGTGAAACACGCCAAAACGGATTATTTATTCTTGCACTGCTTGCCCGCGCATCGTGAGGAAGAAGTCGCAACATCTATCATCGATGGTCCGCATTCAGCAGTATTTGAACAAGCAGAAAATCGACTCCATGCTCAAAAAGCCATATTAGCATCGATTCTGTCATAAAGTAGTAAAGCTCCTGATTAATTTTGTCAGGAGCTTTTTTATGGAAAAAATTACATTAAATTTGTTAATAATACTTTACTTAATGTTAACTATAGTTTACATTATGAATATAATACTTAACAAGAAGAGGTGGAAGGAATGCTCCATAACCGAGTCAAAGAGCTTCGTGCCCGATTTGGTTTTTCGCAAGCTGAACTGGGTGAAAGGGTGGGTGTTACACGACAAACCATTGGATTTATCGAAAAAGGAGATTTTTCACCATCGATAACATTGGCATTAAAACTGGCAAGAGAGTTTGAAATAACTGTAGACCAATTATTTTGGTTAGAAGGGGAGAAACCATTATGAAAAAAGATTTACGCGTGCAGTATCCTTTATGGCAAATGGCGTTTATTGTATTGTTTGGTTTTATAGCATTTAGTTTAACAGGTGCCTCCACAGAGCTATACAAAACATCTGAAGAACTCAGTTTTTCCGTAGAGCTCGATGCATTGGAATCATTTTTATTGTTGGGCGCTCTTTTTATTACAGTTTTGATGATCACAATTTTTTCAATGAAAATCTCTAAACATAACAAGCAAAATCCAACTCAAAAACTATCAATGTGGCAGATTCGACCATTGGAATACTTGGAGCAAGATGAAGGCATGATGCACATTACGAGAAGAGCTGCTCAAAAAGTTTACACATTCTTTGTGTGGGCACTGCCGTTTATGGCAACGATTTTCCTAGTATTTGAATTATCTAGATTCTGGATGATTTTCGGTATATTGATCTTGGCGTGGATGCAATATTTAATTTATTACATTGAAGTACGAAAACATTTGGCGGGGGAAGAATAATGTGGGAATATTTTTTAGTGTTTTTAGGGGCGGCCATTCCATGGCTTGAAATGGCCGTGGTAATTCCACTAGGTATCATAACGGGATTAAATCCTTTTTGGGTAGTCGTCATTGGCTTTATCGGGAATATGGTAACGGTCTTGGCATTAATCATCGGATACAATAAATTTAAAATATGGTTAGCGAAAAGACGCGAGGGGAAAGTACAGAAAGAATCCAAGCGCAGTGAACGTGCAAAAAGGATTTGGAATAAATATGGGCTACCTGGGATGTTGTTGCTTGGACCCATACTGATTGGGACCCACATTGCTGCATTTATCGCGATGACATTGGGTGGGAGCAAAAAACAGACGACCATATGGTCTGCTATCAGCATTGCTTTGTGGGCATTGGTATTCGGAATATTAACAGCACTCGGCTTTGATTTCTTTGTCCGGGAAATATAAATGAAAAAGTCTCCGTGCAATACGGAGACTTTACTTATCCTTGGAAAGATTGTTCCAAGTGTCTTAATACTGATTCTTTTTCAGGTTCACCAGCTGTTTTCCACCATTTTTCAAAAAACACACCAAGTCCAGGAAGTAAATGTTCTTCGCCACGTTTGATGGCATCTTCAACTACTTCACGAATTTCTGTAGCACTATTGCCAACCATGTTGGCGGTGATTGCATCTCGAATTTGAAAGTTCATAATCTCTCCTCCTCACATCTCATTTTGTCCGCTACTATCGCCACTTATACATGAATTTGATACACTTAAAAGAAAAAGGCGGTCGTACAATCGATGAAACGTATTGAATCATCACAAAACTCACAAGTGAAACATTGGAAAAAGCTTGTTTCCGTTCGAAAAGAACGTGATAAATCTGGAGAATTTTTAGTCGAAGGCTTTCATTTGGTTGAAGAGGCATTAAAAAACAAGTCGAATGTGTTAGCCATGATTGTAAGAGAAGGAACAACAATTCCAACTGGCTGGAATGTAGATGATGTAGACATTATTGAAGTCACAATGGATATTGCGAAAGAAATTGCCGAAACAGAGCACTCACAAGGAATATACGCATATTGTAGTCAACAAGTGGCAACAGAGGAGCAACAAAAAACTTGGAAAAAACTTCTCTTTATTGATGCTGTTCAAGATCCAGGGAATGTCGGGACAATGATTCGCACAGCTGATGCTGCCGGAATAGATGCCGTCGTTTTAGGAAAAGGATCGGCAGACGCTTATAATCCGAAAACGGTTCGTTCAGGTCAAGGTTCGCACTTTCATATTCCGATAGTCAAAGGCGATTTATCTCAATGGGTTCAAATCTGCAAGGAGCAGGAAATACCTGTGTACGGTACATCATTGGACGAATCAGTACTATATAACCAAGTGAAACCTCAAGCGCGATTTGCATTGATTATGGGCAATGAAGGAAGCGGGCTTTCGCCAGAGCTTCTTGTTCAAACAGATACGAATTTGAAAATTCCATTGCTAGGACAAGCTGAATCATTAAACGTAGCGGTCGCGACAGGTATTCTTTTATACACATTAATTCCTCAATCAAATTGAATGTTGATGAAACCGTAATTCGAGCGTATAATAGTATCTAATTTGATACATTCAAAAGCTGTGACCGGGAAGAGTACATGAAACCCTTTATTTCAGGAAGTTTGCACCGAGACTGTGAGTGCAAATAGTAAAGATTCATCGAAGTTCACCCCGTTAGCTGCCATCAGGACCAGCAATTGCTGTAAAGGTGCGCCGGTGAAGAGCCGTTAATTCAATGAAGTGATTACGTCTGGATTCTCAGCGTAGTAATCAGGGTGGTACCGCGAAAATGTTCCTCGTCCCTTTTTTAGGGGCGGGGTTTTTTTATTTTTTGCTATGTTAATGAATGTTGTTGATATTGAAAAACGAAAGAGTGCATTTGCGCCTTGCATGAAAAGAAACGAAGGTTAAAAACGCCACGTTCTACTCCTGCGGTTACTCGTCGCAAAAAAAAATTGTGGCAACACCTTCATGTCCCACTTCATGCGGAACATGCGGCAAGCGCAAATGCAAGCTAAACAACAGTATTATTAAACATTGCTTTACTTCATGGAAGGAGATGTACACATGCAAGAACAATTACAACAATTGAAAGACGAAGCGATCGGCAAAATTCAAGCCGCTTCAACTGTGAAAGAACTGCAAGACGTACGTGTTGCGTATTTAGGGAAAAAAGGACCGATTACCGATTTGTTAAAAGGGATGGGTAAACTTCCGGCTGAAGAACGTCCGCAAATGGGTGCCTTGGTCAATGTAGTCCGTGAAGAAGTAACCGCTGTACTCGATGAGCGCCTAGTTATTTTAGAAGACGCTGCCATTCAACAACAACTTGAAAATGAATCAATTGATGTGACATTGCCGGGTCGTCCAGTAAAAACTGGAAATCATCATCCACTGACACGTGTCGTGGAAGAAATCGAAGACCTGTTCATCAACATGGGCTATGAAATTGCTGAAGGACCTGAAGTAGAAAAAGACTACTACAATTTCGAAGCATTGAACTTGCCAAAAGGGCATCCTGCTCGTGATATGCAAGATTCATTCTACATTTCGGAAGATATTTTACTGCGTACTCATACATCCCCAGTGCAAGCACGCACAATGGAAGCAAAAGGTGGAGAACCCATCAAAATTATTTGCCCTGGTAAAGTTTATCGACGTGATAATGATGACGCGACGCATTCACACCAATTTACACAAATCGAAGGACTTGTGATTGGCGAAAACATTCGTATGAGTGATTTAAAAGGAACGTTATCAGTATTTGCGAAGAAAATGTTTGGAGACGATCGTGAAATTCGTCTGCGTCCAAGTTTCTTCCCGTTCACTGAGCCTTCGGTTGAAATGGACATTTCTTGTTTCAAATGTGGCGGCAGTGGCTGTAATGTTTGTAAAAAAACAGGCTGGATTGAAATTTTAGGTGCAGGTATGGTACATCCAAATGTATTGGAAATGGCAGGATACGATTCAAAACGTCTGTCAGGATTTGCATTTGGTATGGGACCAGAACGCATTGCGATGTTGAAATATGGAGTGGAAGACATTCGTCATTTTTATACAAATGATGTGCGATTCGTATCGCAATTCCACCGGACGGAAGTGTAAGGAGGAGATCACATGCTCGTTTCTACAAAATGGCTAGCAGATTATATTGATACTAAAGGGTTGGCTCCGGCTGAACTCGCTGAAAAAATTACTCGTTCAGGAATCGAAGTGGACGCAGTTATCGACCGCTCACATGGCATGACAAACGTAGTTGTAGGTCATGTATTGGAATGCGGCAAGCATCCTGAAGCGGATAAATTATCGATTTGCCAAGTGGATGTCGGAGAAGAAGTGACACAAATTATTTGTGGCGCACCGAATATCGCAGCAGGTCAAAAAGTAATTGTTGCACGTCCTGGCGCTGTATTACCAGGCGGCATGAAAATCAAAAAAGCGAAGCTTCGTGGCGAAGAATCGAACGGGATGATTTGTTCCCTTCAAGAACTTGCGATTGAAGGGAAGCTTGTACCTAAAAAGTATGCTGAAGGAATATACGTTTTACCTGCAGATACACAAGCTGGTGCAGATGCACTTGAAATTTTAGGATTAAACGATACGGTACTTGAATTAGGCTTGACGCCTAACCGTGCTGATGCGATGAGTATGCTTGGTGTGGCGTATGAAGTAGGTGCCATTCTATCTGAAGATATGAAATATCCTGAAATCAACTATGCTTCGTCTAGTGAAGTAGCAGAAAACGTCTTGAAACTTCGCGTAGAAGATGTAGATGCAAACCCGATGTACGTGGCAAAAGTCGTCAAAAATGTTGTCATCGGCGAATCGCCATTATGGTTACAACAACGCTTGATGGCTGCAGGTGTACGACCTCATAACAACGTTGTGGACGTAACGAACTACGTCTTAATGGAATATGGTCAACCGCTTCATGCATTTGATTACGACCGTTTACAAACGGGAGAAATCGTTGTCAGAGCAGCACATGCAGGCGAAAAAATTACCACTTTGGATGACCAAGAACGTGAATTACAAGCTCATCATTTAGTCATCACAAATGGTCAAGAACCAGTGGCAATCGCAGGTGTTATGGGTGGGGCAAACTCAGAAGTACATGAAGGCACGACAACAGTGGTTATTGAGTCAGCTTATTTCAAACCAGCTTCTGTCCGTCAAACTTCAAAAGATCACAACCTACGTAGTGATGCGAGTTCTCGCTTTGAAAAAGGCGTGGATCCTAACCGTGTGGAAGTAGCTGCAGAAAGAGCTGCCCAACTGATAGCCGAACTTGCAGGAGGAGAAGTACTGCAAGGAAGTGTGAAATTTGATGAGTTGGATAAATCTCAAAAAGAAGTCATCGTATCACCTGATTTTATTAACAATCGTTTAGGAATGAAAATTTCTTTAGAAGAAATGACGTCAATTTTAAACCGTCTGAAATTTGATTTCGAAGCAGCGAATGGATTGCTTTATATTAAAGCACCAACTCGTCGCCAGGATATTCAAATAGAAGAAGATATCGTGGAAGAAATTGCGCGTATCTACGGATATGATGATATTCCGATGACCTTGCCTGAAGGTGAATCAACACCGGGTGGTTTATCACCTTATCAAGCAAAACGTCGCTTAGTTCGCAACTTCCTTGAAGGTGCAGGCTTGCATCAAGCAATTACGTACTCATTAACTTCAAAAGAACTTGCACAGCGATTTGCTCTTGAAACGGCTCCAGTAACAGAATTGTTGATGCCAATGAGCGAAGATCGCAGCACTTTGCGTCAGTCATTAATTCCGCATTTATTGGAAGCAGCAAGCTACAACGTTGCGCGTAAAGCTGATTCGGTGACATTGTTTGAAACGGGTTCAGTGTTCCTTGGTGAAACATCAGAAGGACTTCCATCTGAAGAAGAGCATGTGGCGGCAGTAATGACTGGCAAATGGCTTGACCATAGCTGGCAAGGCGAACGCAAAACAGTCGATTTCTTTGTATTAAAGGGAATCATTGAAGGGCTATTTGCGAAGCTTGGATTAGAAAAACATGTATCATTTGAGCAAGCTCAAGTGGATGGATTACATCCAGGACGAACTGCGTCAGTGAAGTTGGCAGATGAAGTGATTGGTGTTGTCGGTCAATTGCACCCAACAGAACAAAAGAAACGTGATTTGAAAGAAACGTATGTAATGGAATTGAACATGGCGAAAATACTGAATTTCGCATTAGAGCCATTATTGTATACACCAGTACCACGTTTCCCATCCATTTCACGTGATATCGCTTTAGTCGTAAATCGCACGCAAGCTGCAGGCAACTTACAACAGATTATCCGTGCAGCTGGTGGGAAGTTATTGAAAGATATCCGCGTCTTCGATTTATACGAAGGAGAGAAAATGGAACCAGGTCATAAATCGGTTGCATTCTCACTAACTTACGAAGATCCAGAACGTACATTAACAGATGAAGAAGTCGTGAAGGCTCATTCGAAAGTGCTAAAAGCACTTGAAGAAGAAGGCAACGCACAACTTCGAGGATAAAATAAAGGCTATTTCCACTTACCAATTGGTGAATGGGAATAGCCTTTTCATTTTGGCAATGCTTTACTCTACGACAGATTTTATCCTTTGTAAAAACCAAGTACATATGTAGGAAACAAAACAATCCACCTCGTATATAGAGGTGGATTGTTTGCTCTTATTGTCTTCTTTTCTTGTTAGCAATAGCCAGTGCTTTACCTGTGTTGGCGAAATGTTTTTTAGTAATGGATGAAAGAAATTCCTCGCCATTGCTCAAGTAAATTCGGGCAGCGACTTCATCCACTTTCGAACTCGCACCTTTTGGAATAGTCACTCCTGCTTTTAAACTGAGCTTATCCATTTCCTCCAAAAAGGCGACACGCGCCAATATGGAAGCGGCTGCCACAGATACATGTAATTGTTCAGCTTTTGTTGAGAAAAGCACATTCTCACGAATGATTTCTTTTTCTGCTTTCACATGATTGTAGTAAATGCCACGTTCGGCAAATTGGTCGATTAAAATGAACTCTGGTTTTTCAGGAGCTATTTTTGAGAGCACATGCTTCAACGCCTGATTGTGCAACAAGGCTTTTATTTTCCCTTGTGACCAGCCTTTTGCTTGGACGGTATTGTACTTCTCATTGCCCAGAATCAATATGCTGTGTGTCAGTGTGCTTTTTAAGTCGGGTGCTATTTTCCGCATGAGGTCATCTGTTAGCATTTTGGAATCCTTTACACCAAGGAAATGAATAAGTTCGATTTTATCAGCAGGCACGTAACATGCGGCAACCGTCATAGGGCCAAAGAAATCACCGGTTCCCGTTTCGTCAGAACCAATAACAGATTTTAAAGCAAAACCTTCAGGTAGAGTATCTCCTTTTGCGGAACTCACTTTTTTACCTGCTTTCTCCTCTAATGTTCCCCAGCGCATCGCTTCGCGTGTAGAACCACTCCCTTGAAACAATACTTTGCCAGATTTATAGGCTGTGATGGAGGTGTCTGGTAGTTTCGCTGCGAAGACGACACCTGGTGCGTTTCGCTCAATTCTATTATTTGCATAATGAGTAAAAACTTCTTTTAATTGTATAGGAGATAGTTGCAACACTTCGTTCGACATTAACACTTTCCTTTCTTTGGCTACTTATTCACATGTGCAGGTATTTCATGGTATGATTATTTATAGGATTTTTGATGAGGAGGGTAACCTTTGTCAGAGCAACATAAAATACGAGTTTCAGTAGATATATATGGTCAAACGTATAAAATGCTAGGTTCGGAAACTAGCGGTCATATGCGACTGGTTGCCTCTATGGTTGACGATAAAATGCGAGAAATCAATTCGCACAATCCCTCATTAGATAGTTCTAAGTTGGCTGTTCTTACAGCGGTCAATACAGTCCATGAATATGTTAAATTAAAAGAACAAGTAGAACAACTAGAAGAAGAAATCAAAAGGTTAAAKGGTTGAATACATGTTAGATATACTGATTATAGTTTTATTAGCAGCAGGATTATTTGTAGGTGCAAAACGAGGATTAATCGTCCAATTGATTCATATGACTGGATTCATTATTGCACTCATCGTTGCCTACTCCTATTATAAACCACTCGCTGAAAAATTTGTGTTGTGGATTCCATATCCTACTGTCGACTCGAGTTCAAGGCTGACATTTGCAATCGACAAATTGGATCTGGATCAGACGTTTTATCAATTAATTGCATTTGCACTCATCTTTTTTGTCGTGAAATTTGCATTACAACTAGTTGCATCCATGTTTGATTTCCTTTCTTACTTACCGGTACTGGGATTCATCAGCAGGATTGCAGGTGCAATTTTAGGCTTTATCGAATTCTACATATTGTTGTTTATCGTAATGTACGTCATTGCAT
>NZ_JBFUJC010000072.1:0-11060 GCF_056401595.1 Paenisporosarcina sp. P4_E4_2
GACTTATCCCAATGGTAATCCAAACCAGTCTCACCAATAGCCACAACTTTTGGATGAGCCGCTAATTCCTCAATCCATTGCAAGTCTTCATCTGTACAATCAATAGCATCTACCGGGTGCCAGCCAACAACTGCATAAATAAAATCATATTGTTCCGCTAGCGAAATCGCTCGCTTAATCGTTTTACGGTCAAAACCAATGACAACCATGTGGTTTACCTTTGCTTCTAGTGCCCGTTCAATGACTTGTTGTAAATCTTCATCGTATTGATCTGCATTTAAATGGACATGTGTGTCTATGTACATGATTAATCGCCTCACTGTTTCTATTTTAGAATTAATAAGTATTTCCTACATCTCTGTCTTGTAACAAATTGACGACAGAACCATGTGTTCTTCATAACAATCAGGACTAAATAACCTGAAAATGGCAATTATAATTAGTTGTATTTTATTTCCATTGATTCCAACGACCTAAACTTTCCAAAGAATAGCACGTTCCGTTTCATAGTGACAAGGAAAAAGCCTGCTCAGCAAATGCTGGACAGGCTATAGGGATTCTCTTTTATTTTACTTTCGCACCATTTTCAAGCTTTTCATCTACGGTTGCCAATGTTAAATAACCGTCTTTTTCTCCAGCAAGAATCATTCCTTGCGATAATTCTCCGCGCAGCTTGACTGGTTTTAAGTTGGCTACAACAATGACTTTCTGCCCGACTAATTCTTCAGGCTTGTAACTTTTGGCAATGCCCGATACAACCTGACGTTGTTCGTATCCCAAATCTACTTGCAGCTTCAATAATTTATCCGCTTTAGGAATTGCTTCACAAGCTGTGACAGTGGCCACTCGTAAATCTACATTCAAAAATTCATCAATTGTGATTTCTGGCACTTCTGCCACTTCTTCTTTTACCACTTCAGGTTCTTCCGCTTTTACAGGACCACGCATTTGTTCTTGAATATACGTAATTTCTGTTTCCACTTCTAACCTTGGGAAAATCGGTACGCCTTTTTCAATCACTTTAGTGCCAGTTGCAATGCTTGATGTGTTTTCAAGTGAATCCCATGTCAATACATCTGCAGATAACCCTAGTTGCTCAGCAATTTGTTTTGGCGCATTTGTCATGAAAGGTTGTAAGTAAACGGCTATTTTACGAAGACTTTCAGCCAAATTCCACATAACTGAAGCCAGTTTTGGTTTATCCGATTCTTCTTTAGCCAATACCCATGGTTGTGTTTCATCAATATATTTATTCGTACGAGAAACAAGAGACCACAAATCGCTTAACACGATACTGAACTGCATCTTCTCCATACTTGCTTCATATTTTTCTTTCACTTCTTTTGCATGCTCTTGTAAAGTAGCATCAAATTCTGTTGGTTCATTTCCTTCTGTTGGAATCACACCATCAAAATATTTATTCATCATGGAAACAGTACGATTAAGTAAGTTTCCTAAGTCGTTTGCCAAGTCATAGTTCGTACGTTCCACAAAAGATTCCGGTGAAAAGACACCATCAGCACCGAATGGTAACTCACGTAATAAGAAATAACGAGTAGCATCTAATCCATAACGGTTCACTAAAAGTTCCGGTGTGACAACATTGCCTTTTGACTTCGACATTTTCCCGTCTTTCATCATGATAAAGCCATGTGCAAATACTTTTTTAGGTAACGGTAAATCCAAAGCCATCAAGAAAATCGGCCAGTAAATTGTATGGAATCTCACAATGTCCTTACCGACCACATGTACATCAGCAGGCCAGAACTTATTAAATAATGATTCATCATCCGACTTATACCCGAGAGCTGTAATGTAGTTTGATAAAGCATCTACCCATACATAAATGACATGTTTTGCATCTCCAGGTACTCGGATTCCCCAATCAAATGAAGTTCGGGACACAGATAAATTTTCCAATCCTGGTTTGATGAAGTTATTAATCATTTCGTTTTTTCTGGACTCAGGTTCAATAAATTCCACATTATTTTCATAATAGTTCAGCAAGCGGTCAGCATATTTTTTCATATTGAAGAAATATGATTCTTCTTTGACTTTTTTCACTGGACGTCCACAGTCCGGACAGTTTCCATTTTCCAATTGTGATTCAGTAAAGAAAGATTCACAAGGCGTGCAATACCATCCTTCATACTCACCTTTGTAAATATCGCCGTTATCAAGGAATAACTGAAAAATCTTTTCAACGCCATCTTTATGACGCTGTTCAGTCGTACGAATAAAATCGTCATTGGAAATGTGCATCAAGTCCCAAACCTGTTTGGAAGCTTCCGCAATTTCATCGACATATGATTGTGGATCTTTTCCAGCTTCTTGCGCTTTCTCCTGAATCTTTTGACCATGCTCATCCATGCCTGTTAAAAAATGAACATCAAAGCCACGTAAACGCTTGTAGCGAGCCATCGCATCGGAAGCCACCGTTGTATATGCAGTTCCAATGTGGAATTTGCCACTTGGGTAATAAATTGGAGTCGTAATATAAAAAGAATTTTTTTTACTGTTCACTTAAATTCGCCCTTTCGTGCCCATAAAGTAGTAATACTATTCTATCTGAGTACCTGAATTGTTTCAATGCTGTAAGATTGACGGAAATTGTCGAATAATAATTACATTCATTTTTAATTCAGTTTTTTTCTATTATTGCCATATTCTTGACACTAACAAATATTTTGTGTCAAAAATATTATATTATAACTATATAATATCATATTTTTAACAATTATTACTTTGAATTGGGAGTAATAGTTATTGACGAATTTGGGAGGAGTTGGTATGATAAATAACAGACAAGAAAGAAATGTCGAAATTTGACGAATTACTTTTATAATTCGGGAGGAGTACTTTTCATGAAATCTACAGGTATCGTTCGTAAAGTTGATGAATTAGGACGCGTAGTTATTCCAATAGAGCTTCGCCGTACATTAGGCATTGCTGAAAAAGACGCATTGGAAATTTACGTGGATGACGATAAAATCATCTTGAAAAAATATTTACCAAACATGACATGTGCTGTTACTGGTGAAGTATCAGATGACAACCTACGTTTAGTAGGCGGAAAACTGATCTTGAGCCCAGAAGGCGCAGACTTATTGGTAAAAGAAATTCAATCTAATCTTACTAAATAATTTCAAAATCCGGAGCGACAATACGTCACTCCGGATTTTTTATGCTTCAATATGATACTGCTGATAAACATCCCGCTTTGGTAAATCTCTTTCCTTGGCCACGACTTTAATGGCTTCTTTTGAAGAAAGCATTTGATTATCCATTACATGGTTAACATGCTCAGTTATGGATAAATTCAACCACCATTTTTCCATTTTTTCAGGATTTTCTTCTTTAGAACCATCGATAACCAATACAAATTCTCCACGCACGTCTTCACTCTCTACCCAAGCCACYGCTTCTTCTAAAGTTCCTCTTACAAACTCTTCGAACTTCTTCGTAACTTCTCGAGCCAAGACCACTTTTCGCGAAGATCCCAGTATTTGTTGAGCATCTCTTAGTGTTTCCTTTAATCGATGTGGAGCTTCATAAAAAAGCATCGTTTCTTTGTGATATTGAAGGTCTTCAAGCGCAGCTTTCCGATCTTTCTTTTGCCTCGGAAGGAAACCATAAAAAGTAAATGACAAAGTGGAAAGTCCAGATGATATTAACGCACTCAATGCAGCATTCGCACCAGGAATTGGCACCACGGATAAATTCTCCGCTACTGCCTTTGCCACAATATCTGCTCCCGGATCTGAAATGCACGGTAAGCCGGCATCACTGACAAGTGCAATATTCTTTCCTTTTCGCAGAAGCTCTAAAAGCTTGTCCCCACCATATTCCAAGTTATGTTCATGGTAGCTGATAAGCGGTGTATCAATTTCAAAGTAGTTACACAGTTTTTTCGTATTACGTGTATCTTCCGCAGCAATATAATCCGCTTCTTTCATCATTCGAATCGCACGAACGGTCATATCCTCCAAGTTTCCAATAGGTGTCGCCACCAAATATAAAATACCAGTAGAAGATTGTCCTGAAAAACTCTTTTGTGCGTGCATTACTGTTCACCTCTCATCCCATTTGCCATATAATCTATTTTGTCACTTTTCTTTAATTGTTTAAATGCATACTCCGCTTTCATCGCCAGTTGTTTCGTTTCGAATACTTCCTGATAAATACAAGAGACCGGTCGTCTTGCTCGGGTATACTTGGCTCCTTTGCCGCTATTATGAACATTTACACGTTTTGTTAAATCGTTGGTATAGCCGGCATAATAGGAACCGTCAGCACATTCCAATACATAAAAAACATGCTCATTAGTTCTTTCCATAAAGCATCTCACGCACTTCTTCTGTATATACACCTTTTTCATCGTACACATATAAAGGGGGAAGAATTTTTAAATCAGGTTTTCCATCTTTGATTCCTTCTATTAACAAGGTATTCGCTTCTTTGCCTTCTTTCGGATAAACAAAGCGAATGCGTTTCGGCTCCAGTCGATTGGCTCTCATCGCAGTAACAATGTCCAACAATCTGCCAGGTCGATGTACAAATGCCGCTTTTCCACCTTGTTTTAACAGCTGACTTGCAGATTGAACCGCTTCGTCTAACGTTAAATAAAGTTCATGACGGGCTATCGCTAAATGCTCTTTCAAGTTTTTATTACTTGCTTCATGGGCAGGAAAATATGGAGGATTGCACGTCACCACATCATACTTTTCAATTCCTAACTCTTTTGGAATCGTTTTTACATCCCCTTCAACAATAGTAATTTGTTCATTCAATTGATTATAACTAACGCTTCTCTTGGCCATATCAGCCAATCGTTCCTGTAATTCTACACCTGTTATCTTGGCTTTCGTCCGTGCACTTAAAAATAAAGGAATGACGCCGTTTCCTGAACACAAATCGACGATAGACCCTTGTTTAATCGGTACATACGTAAATTTTGCAAGCAGGACCGCATCGAGTGAAAATGAAAAAACGGACGGACTCTGAATAATCCGTAGTTCTTCTGCAAGCAAATAGTCTAGTCTTTCATCATCTTGTAAGTCGATTTCCATTGGTTAACCCTCCGACATAACAAAAGACCGACATCCACTTGAATAAGTGGAATCAGTCTTTCATCACCCGTTTTGTTTATTTAAAAAAGAAAGGCAAAATAAACAATCTTCACCTTTACGTGAGCTTCCAAAGTGCACATGACACACATGGAATCCTTCTTGATATAATCGTGCCAAGTTATCGTAACCTTCTCCAATATCAAGCCGGCTTAATTTTTTTGCATTTAGTTCGTTCTGCTTCAGGACTTCTTCTTCCGCTGCATGAATTTCATCCAGTCGCGTTCGAAGAAGGAAGTTTTCTTGCTGCAAAGACTGATGTTCTTCCATCATCAATGCCACGAACTCTTTAAGTGCATGGAACTGCCCTTGCAAAGATTCCAGTTGCTGTTCAAACTCCATGACCGTATCCAAAAAATTACGATCTTTCACGTACATCACCTCGTTGTTCAGTCCATTACACTTGGTTTTCTGCATATTGTTGAATTTCTTCTAATGTATAGTCAAGCACACGTTGTTGCTCAGCTAATTCAACTTGCATCACGCGTTCCAGCAAATTAATTCCGACGACTTTTCCTTTGCCATCTGGTGTGGAAATTCGCGCACCCATATCGGGCATTAACTCTTTTGCTGTTTCATACTCATCATTTTCGTATTTCAAACAGCACATCAATCGACCACATAAACCCGAAATTTTTGATGGGTTTAGAGARAGGTTTTGATCTTTGGCCATTTTGATTGAAACAGGTTCAAAATCACCTAAAAATGTAGAACAGCACAACATACGACCACATGGTCCGATTCCACCAAGCATTTTTGCTTCGTCTCGAACCCCGATTTGACGTAACTCGATTCGAGTTCTGAAAACAGAAGCTAAATCTTTCACCAAATCACGGAAGTCCACTCGACCTTCAGCCGTGAAATAAAAAATGATTTTATTTCGATCAAATGTATACTCTACATCGACCAGCTTCATATCAAGTGTGTGTTCAACAATCTTCTCTGTTCCAAGCTCAAATGCCTGTTGCGATTCAAGTTGGTTCTCTTCCACTTGATGGCGATCACGCTCATCAGCCGGACGTACAACTTGCTTAAGTGGCAAAACCACATCGTGTTCTTCAACTTGCTTTACAGGAACGACGACCTTCCCGTATTCTACCCCTCTAGCTGTCTCAACTATAACATACTGATCTTTCTCTAAAGGAAAATCAGCTGGATCAAAATAATATATTTTACCCGCTTTCTTAAAGCGGACACCTACCACGTTATACAAACGAAAACCCCTCCTGAAGATTCAGCATTAACTGTTCCATTAACAGCGTCCGATTCATATTGCGATGCAGTTGTTGCTTCGCTTTTAATATGGCCTCTATTTTATTGGACAAGTGCTCATACGTAGTATGAAGGGCACGTTGTTGATAAAAGGGCAAAAAATCTGGATACGCGTAGGCTGAATCACTTTTGGCCTTGACTGATACTAAATCGCGGTATGCGAATAAAAGCAAATCCAATGCCTGTTCTGTTTCTTCTTTTTCTTTTAACAAAGGTAACCAATCTTCATGTACGGTCAACATCGCTTCATGTACATTAGATTCGACTGCCTCTACTAATCTTAACACTGTTTTTCGAACCTGTGCAAACTGCTCATCTTTTGCCAATTGTAAAGATTCTTCCAAATCATTCGTCAACATGGAAACTGTTGCCGCCATAGACGCAGTCAAGCCTTGATCTATCAGTACTTTCACCCGTTCTTCATAAGGAATAGCAGGGAAAGAAATAATTTGACTACGCGAYCGAATTGTCGGTAAAATCGCATGTGGTTTTTCCGTTAACAAAATCGCTGTAATTAGACCTTCAGGTTCTTCTAAAAATTTGAGCAATGTATTCGCAGCAGATGCGTTTAAGCGATCTGCCCTGTGGAGCACGTATATTTTACGGCCAGCTTCAAGGCCTGTTTTATTCATCTCATATATCAACTGGAGCATTTGATCTTTTTTGATATCTTGTCCATCCGGCTCAATTTGAATAAAGTTAGGATGGTTGCCAGATTCAAATCTTCTGCACCCTCGGCACGTTTCACATGAAACATTTTGTACGGGTTGTTCACATAATAATAATTTCACAAAAGCGCGCATGACCGCTACTTTGCCAGTTCCTTTTGCTCCTTCAAAAAGATATGCATGAGCAACACGATTTTTCTGAAAAACCGTTTGGAGTTGTTTCATTACAACTGGCTGTAACTGTATGACATCTTTTTGGTTTGCATCCATGAAGTTGCTCACCCTTTCTTTTTGAAAAAACCCGTGCTCCGGACATCCGGAAAACACGGGATTTTTCGTGTGTAGCTAAATAAAATTGATTCATAAATGCAGTACTAAAATTTAAAAATGATGGAACTGTTCAATCGGAAGCACAAATACTGTTGCGCCACCCACTTCAACTTCTACTGGATAAGGAATGTATGAGTCAGCATTACCGCCCATTGGCGATACCGGAGCAACCATCTGCTCACGAGAACGACAATTATCACGGATTAAATCAAGTGCTTTCGGAATTAATTCGTCATCGGTACCGATTAAAAACGTCGTATTTCCTGATCGTAAAAAACCACCAGTACTTGCTAATTTGGTTGCACGAAAGTCACCTTTCGTAAGTGCGTTTGATAAACGGTTACTATCTTGATCTTGCACCACAGCCACTATAAGCTTCATCAACTCGGCCCCTTTTCCAGAAGTTCTTCCTACTATTATAACATGAAAAGTTTATTCATTTCATACGTGAAGCAAGATAATTTTTCAGAACATTCAGTACGTATTCCGTTACTTCTTCCTGTGATTTGGAAGCATCCACCACATGTATTCGTTCTGGATATCGTTTGATGACTTCCTGGTAACCTTCTCTTACTGCTTCATGAAATGCCAAATTTTCAGCGTCTAGTCTATTCTTTTCCCTTTCATCATGCTTTGCAATCCTTTTTAGACCCAATGAAGGTTCCAAATCAAACAATAATGTTAGGTTGGGCATTAACTTGCCAATTGCAAACTCATTGATGGAAAGTACTTCGTCAATTCCCAACCCGCGGGCGTGACCTTGGTAAGCAAGAGATGCATCAATAAATCGATCACATAAAACGATTTTATTTTCATTTAATGCAGGCGTGATTTTTTCCACCAAGTGTTGTCTTCTCGCCGCGGCATACAATAGTGCTTCTGTACGGCCATCCATCTCCGTGTAATCGTTATTTAATATGACTTCACGTATATGTTCTGATATGCGGATACCACCCGGCTCACGTGTTGATACAATCTCGTATCCCTCATTCGTTAATTGTGCAACAACATCACCCATCACAGTTGTTTTTCCTGCACCTTCTGGTCCCTCAATTGTAATAAAAAATCCTTGGTTGTTCATTCTTTTTCCTCCTTCAAGACAAGCAACTGTTTTCGGCTCAAATCATGCTCACCTTGAATCGTTGCACCACTCGCTAAATAATCTGCAAGCATTTTCAATTTATTAGTTGTAATTTTCTCCCCACGAACAAACAAAGGAATACCGGGTGGATACGGAATAACCATTCCCGTACAGATTCGTCCGGTAGTTTTCGTAAATGAAATCCATTCATTTTCTGCCGTCTGTAACTCTTTATATGAAACGGCTAAAGTTGATAGCGCTTCTATATCATGCGAATAATCAATTTCCACTTTATCTCTTTGCTGTTTAGAACATTTTTCAACAGCAGATTTTATCTTCCTTCGTATTTCTGCAAACGGGAAGTGATGTCTAGCTTTTAATAAAGGCAAGATCATTAAAACTTGCTCGGGGTCCGCTAGTTCTACATAGATTCCCTGGTGCTCCAATTGTTTTTGCAAGCTGAAGCCAGTCAAATGGGATACCCGTAAAAGTAACTTCAGTGGATCATCAACTTCAATAACTTCAAGACAAGGAATCGTCTTTAACCCATCCACGAACTGATTTCGTGACTTGATAAACAGCTGATGATCTTCATGCGCATACGTTCCGATATAATGTCGGGCATCATCCAAGGATGCGAGTAATAGATACGAGGGACTGCTGGATTGAAGCATACGCAAATAGCGATTCACTCTATCATTTGCCACTCGATTTGAGTTGATATGAAGAAATGAACCCATGGTCAATGCCGGCAGTGTTTTATGAGCGGACTGTACAACCACATCTGCGCCCATTTCAATTGCGGACATCGGAAATTTGCCTTTTCCAATAAAATGCGCCCCATGTGCTTCGTCAACTAGGACGGGAATTCCGTGTTCATGCGCCAACTGAATGGTTTCAATCATTTCAGAATTCGTCACGCCATAATAAGTAGGGTGAGTTAAAATAATTGCTTTTGCATCTGGATAATAGTCGATAGCCGCAGCTACAGTAGAAAAGCTGACGTGTGATGGCGTATAGGTAGCCTCATCCCATTGAGGTGTTAAAAACACGGGTTGTGCACCTACCAGCTCAAGTGCATGGAATACCGACTTGTGAGCATTCCTTTGCACCAGTACTCGATCTCCTACCCCACAAGTTGCATACACCATCGCCAAATTTCCCACGGTAGAGCCATTCACCAGAAAATAACTATGTTGCGCTCCGTAGGTTTTTGCCAATAAATCTTGTGCCTCCGCGATGACTTCTTCCGGATGATGATAATCATCAAGTCCACTGAGCTCTGTGTAATCAAACCTCATTACATCTTTAAAAGCACGCGGCAATTCGGACAATGCCCCATGTTTATGTCCAGGAACATGAAACGAGCTATTTTGATTTTCATAAAAACATTGCATCGCTTCTACTATTGGACGTTCCTTCATATCTAATCCCTCACACTTTTTCATATAGCTTTATTATACAACAAGATGGACAATCACCGACGGCCATTGCACTGTTATCTCATACACCAAGTTAAGTTGACCACCACTGAAACAAAATATCTCTTCTTATATATGTGATTGATAATTTATCGCTCAGTTTGAAGTATTTCTCGTTCAAACTCATCTCACTGGTAAGTTGACTTGTTGAATCAATTCACCCGTTCAATCCTACTTCCCATAATATAAACCTTCCACCAACAGAAAAGATTCATGAAGAGTCAGCGTCATGGATCCTAATTTAAGAATTTGGTTTCCATTACTCTTAACCCCCTATTAGTTCTATTTTCGCTGCGCTCCTGTTCAAACCATTAAAAAACAACACAAAAAAAACCGACATCTCGGAAAGTATCAGCTCTCATAGGGGGCGCCCCCAACTACCATCGGCGCTAGGCTGCGAAAGACGATGAACGGCAGATTTCTTCGTCAACCGCAGGTCTTCGAGTCTCGCGTATATTATACGCTCCGAGTCTCTTCCCTTTGTTTCCTCGAACTCTTTGTTCCTCCTCTTTCTCGCACACCTTCGTATTAAACTTAATAAACAGCACAAAAAAACCGATACCTCGAAAGGTATCGGTTTCTTATTTGCCTAGCGACGTCCTACTCTCACAGGGGGTGCCCCCAACTACCATCGGTGCTAGGCTGCGAAAGACGATGAACGGCAGATTTCTTCGTCAACCGCAGGTCTTCGAGTCTCGCGTATATTATACGCTCCGAGTCTCATCCCTTTGTTTCCTCGAACTCTTTGTTCCTCCTCTTTCTCRCACACCTTCGTACTAAWCTTAAAATACAAYACAAAAAAACCGATACCTCGGAAGGTAYCGGTTTCKTAYTTTGCCTAGCGACGTCCTACTCTCACAGGGGGAAACCCCCAACTACCATCGGCGCTAAAGAGCTTAACTTCCGTGTTCGGTATGGGAACGGGTGTGACCTCTTTGCCATTATCACTAGACTTTTTTGAGTGTTTGTTCACTCAAAACTGGATAAACGGGTCATTGAAAACCATTCAAATTCATTTTGGTTAAGTCCTCGATCGATTAGTATTCGTCAGCTGCACACGTCACCGCGCTTCCACCTCGAACCTATCTACCTCATCGTCTTT
>NZ_JBFUJC010000073.1:0-11048 GCF_056401595.1 Paenisporosarcina sp. P4_E4_2
GTACAAAACTGTTGTTAAGTAGTCTTGTGTGTTTTTTCCTGGACGAATTCCTGGAATATATGCACCTTGCTTTTTCAAGTTATCGGCAACATTTTCAGGATTCACTTGAATGAACGCATAGAAATACGTAAATGCAACGATTAACGCTACATAGATGAGCATGCCCACCGGTTGCGAGTAATCAAACGTGTTCTGAATGAAATCTGTTACTTTATTCTGTCCGAAGAAGGTGGAAAGTGTTTGTGGTGTAATGATAAACGCCACTGCGAAGATAACTGGAATAACACCAGCTGCATTCACTTTTAACGGTAAGTGTGTCTGTTGAGCACCAGTAGTCCCACGGCCAGTTACACGTTTTGCATACTGAATCGGAATTTTACGTAATGCTTGTTGAACGTAAATGACTCCTACAGTGATTGCAATAATCGCTAAAAGAAGAAGTGCCAAAATCGCAATTTTGATGAATAATTGATCACCAGCGTCTTCAATTTGAGATGCATAGATTTGGTTAGCAGTACTTGGCATCGCAGCAACGATACCTGCAAAGATGATAATGGAAATACCATTACCGACACCTTTAGCAGTAATCTGCTCAGATAACCAAAGAAGGAACGCAGTTCCACCTGTTAACACAATAGCTATGACAATATACGTTGAAATGCCATCGGCTTTAATTAAAGAGCCATCATACATACGGTTAAACCCGTAAGACATTGCCATCGCTTGAATGAACGCCAACACGATTGTGAAGTAACGTGTGAACTGAGCAAGTTTACGTCTTCCGACTTCACCTTGTTTTGCCCACWCCGTAAACTTCGGTACAACATCCATTTGTAGCAATTGTACAATGATGGATGCAGTGATGTACGGCATGATTCCCATTGCTAAAATCGAGAAGTTAGCAAGGGCACCGCCACCAAATGTATTTAAGAAACCAATTAAGCTATACTGGTCAGCTGCTTGCAAGACTTGAGCATCAACGTTTGGTACCGGAATGAAAGTTCCGAGACGGAAAACGATCAGCATCAACAGAGTGAATACAATTTTATTTCGTATATCTCTAACGCGCATAAAGTTGGAGATTGTCTGAAACATTATACCACCTCTGTTTGTCCGCCCGCAGTTTCAATAGCTTCTTTAGCTGAAGCAGAGAACTTGTGAGCTTTCACAATAAGCTTTTTGTCAAGAGATCCGTTACCAAGAATCTTGATTCCAGCTTTTTCGCTGCTCACAAAACCTGTTTCAATAAGCAAAGCAGGTGTAACCTCTGTGCCTTCTTCGAAACGGTTTAATGTATCAAGGTTCACAATAGCGTATTCTTTACGGTTAATGTTCGTAAAGCCGCGTTTTGGTAAGCGTCGGAACAATGGGTTTTGACCACCCTCAAATCCTGGACGAACACCGCCGCCAGAACGAGCGTTTTGACCTTTATGACCTTTACCTGCAGTTTTACCATTACCAGAACCAATCCCGCGACCTTTACGCTTGCGCTCAGAACGAGATCCTTCTGCCGGTTTTAACTCGTGCAGTTTCATATGTGTGGCACCTCCTTATTCTAAAGTACGTTTTATAGTTCCTTTACAGAAACTAAATGAGCTACTTTCCCAACCATCCCACGGATAGCTGCGTTGTCAGCATGCTCAACAGTTTGATGCATTTTACGTAAGCCAAGAGCTTCTACAGTTTTACGTTGATCTGGTTTAGAACCGATCACGCTTTTAGTGAGGGTAACTTGTAATTTTGCCATTGTCATTTCCCCCCTTAACCTAGTAACTCTTCAACTGATTTGCCGCGTAATTTAGCAACGTCCTCAGCACGTTTTAGTCCAGTTAAGCCATTGATTGTAGCACGTACCATGTTGATTGGTGTGTTAGAACCAAGAGATTTAGAAAGAATATCAGTAATACCAGCTAGCTCAAGTACAGCACGAACTGGACCACCAGCGATAACACCAGTACCAGGAGCAGCAGGCTTGATTAAGATTTCACCAGCGCCAAAGTTACCGATAATTAAGTGTGGAGTAGTACCACGTACCATAGGCACTTCGATCAGGTTTTTCTTCGCATCTTCTACTGCTTTACGGATAGCATCAGGTACTTCTTGTGCTTTACCAGTACCGAATCCTACGTGGCCATTCTTGTCACCAACAACAACCAATGCAGTGAAGCGGAAACGACGTCCACCTTTTACAACTTTAGCTACGCGGTTAATAGTAACAACGCGTTCTTCAAGTTCAAGTTTGTTTGGATCAATGCGACGCATGAAATGTGTCCCTCCTTCTTATTAAAATTCTAAGCCATTTTCGCGAGCAGCTTCAGCTAAAGCTTTAACGCGTCCATGATATAAGTAACCGCCACGGTCGAATACAACAGATTTGATGTTTTTTTCCGTAGCACGTTTAGCGATTGATTCACCGATTGCGATTGCAGACTCTACATTACCTTTACCATCGAAATCTTTTTCCATAGTAGAAGCACTTACAAGTGTTACACCAGCAGTATCATCGATCAATTGCGCGTATAGATGTTTATTAGAACGGAATACGTTTAAACGAGGACGTTCAGCTGTACCCGTGATTTTAGAACGTACACGTGCATGACGTTTTTTACGAACTTGATTTTTATCTTGTTTCGTAATCACAGAGGTCACTCCTTTCTAATGCTTAGGCAGCATTATTTACCTGTTTTACCTTCTTTACGACGAACAACTTCGCCTTCATAACGAATACCTTTACCTTTATACGGCTCTGGTGGACGTGTTTGACGGATGTTAGATGCTAATGCACCAACGCGCTCTTTGTTAATTCCTTTGATGCTGATCTTAGTGTTTGTAGGAACTTCTACAATTAAGCCATCTTCAGGAGTAAATTCTACTGGATGAGAGTAACCAACGTTCAATACAAGTTTTTCACCTTGTAAAGAAGCACGGTAACCAACACCAACTAATTCAAGATTGCGTTCGAACCCTTTAGATACACCTTCAACCATGTTTGCAAGCAAAGCACGAGTTGTACCGTGAATCGTACGGTGTTCTTTAGATTCAGAAGGACGTGTTAAAGTAACAACGTTTTCTTCTTTTTCGATTTTAATATCTGCATTAAAAGTACGAGTAAGCTCGCCTTTTGGACCTTTTACAGTAACTTCATTGTTTGCACCAATTGTTACAGTAACGTCAGCAGGAACCTCAATTGGTTTTTTACCTACACGAGACATTTATTTGCACCTCCATTCGTTTGTTGCTTTTTACCAAACGTAAGCTACGATTTCGCCGCCAACTTGTTTAGCGCGTGCTTCTTTATCAGTTAATAGACCATTAGAAGTTGAAACTAAAGCAATCCCAAGTCCATTTAATACTCTAGGTACTTCATTAGTTTTCGCATATACACGAAGACCAGGTTTTGAAATACGTTTTAAACCAGTAATAACGCGCTCGTTGTTTTGACCGTATTTCAAGAAAATGCGAATGATACCTTGTTTGCTATCTTCAACATATTCTACGTCACGAACAAAACCTTCACGTTTAAGGATCTCAGCGATCTCTTTTTTCATGTTTGAAGCAGGTACTTCCAGTTTTTCGTGGCGAACCATGTTCGCGTTACGAATACGTGTAAGCATATCTGCAATCGGATCTGTCATTGTCATTACATTAACCTCCTTCCCAGTTTAGGGGATTACCAGCTGGCTTTTTTCACGCCAGGAATTTGTCCCTTGTAAGCAAGTTCACGGAAACAAATACGGCAAAGTTTAAATTTACGTAAGACCGAATGCGGACGTCCGCAACGTTCACAACGTGTGTAAGCTTGTACATTATGCTTTGGCGTGCGCTTTTGTTTAGCGATCATTGATTTTTTAGCCACGTTTACGCCTCCCTTATGTTTACTTTTGGAACGGCATTCCGAATTGTGTTAGTAACTCACGAGCTTCTTCGTCAGAGTTCGCAGTTGTTACAATTACGATATCCATACCGCGTACTTTAGACACTTTATCGTAGTCGATTTCAGGGAAGATCAATTGTTCTTTCACACCTAATGTGTAGTTACCGCGACCGTCGAATGCTTTTTTAGAAACACCACGGAAGTCACGTACACGTGGAAGAGAGATAGCAATTAATTTGTCCAAGAATTCGTACATACGCTCACCGCGTAATGTTACTTTCGCGCCGATTGGCATACCTTCACGAAGACGGAAGCCAGCGATTGATTTCTTAGCTTTAGTTACAACAGGTTTTTGACCTGTGATGATAGTTAATTCTTCTACAGCAGCGTCAAGTGCTTTAGTGTTTTGAACAGCGTCACCAACACCCATGTTGATAACGATTTTATCCACTTGTGGCACTTGCATTACTGATTTATATTCAAACTTGCTCATTAGAGCAGGAGAAACTTCCTTAAGAAACTTTTCTTTTAGGCGGTTCATGTGTGTACCTCCCTTCTTCTTTTACTTATTTATCGATTTGTTCGMCAGATTTTTTTGCAACACGAACTTTTTTGCCATCTTCCACTTTATAACTTACGCGAGTCGGCTCGCCTGATTTAGGGTCGATTAACATAACGTTCGATACGTGAATTGATGCCTCTTGGCTGACAATTCCACCTTGTGGATTTGCCTGGTTTGGTTTCATGTGCTTTTTCACAAGATTCATACCCTCAACTAGCACACGGTCTTTCTTTGGAAAAGCAGCAATGATTGTACCAGTTTTGCCTTTTTCTTTCCCTGAGATCACCATAACTTTGTCGCCTTTTTTAACATGCATTCTGTCGCACCTCCTTGTTTAGCACTTTCGAGTTGATTAAAGAACTTCCGGAGCTAAAGATACGATTTTCATGAAGCTATTGTCACGTAATTCACGTGCAACAGGTCCGAAAATACGAGTTCCGCGCGGGCCTTTATCGTCACGAATGATAACGCATGCGTTTTCATCGAATTTGATATAAGTACCGTCTTTACGGCGTACACCGCTTTTAGTGCGAACGATAACAGCTTTAACGACGTCACCCTTCTTGACAACGCCACCTGGTGTTGCTTTCTTAACTGTACACACGACGATATCGCCGATGTTAGCAGTTTTACGACCAGAACCACCAAGCACTTTAATTGTTAAAACTTCACGTGCACCTGAGTTGTCAGCAACTTTCATACGACTCTCTTGTTGGATCACTTAGGTAACCTCCTCTCGGAATTTGGTCTGTTCCGAAATTTCTATTTAGATAATAACCGCTTTTTCTACAACTTCCACTAGGCGGAAACGTTTTGTAGCAGACAACGGACGAGTTTCCATGATACGAACTACGTCGCCTAATTTASCTTCGTTTTGCTCATCATGCGCCTTGAACTTTTTAGAGTACTTAACACGCTTACCGTAAAGCTTATGCTTTTTGTATGTTTCTACCATAACAGTTACAGTTTTGTCCATTTTGTCAGAAACAACACGGCCCGTGTATACTTTGCGTTGGTTACGCTCAGTCATGCTCGAAAACCTCCTTTATCAGTTATTTGCACTGATTTCTCTTTCACGAATCACAGTTTTCATACGCGCAATAGCTTTACGTACTTGGCTAATGCGAGCTGTGTTTTCTAATTGACCAGTCGCCAATTGGAAGCGAAGGTTGAAAAGCTCTTCTTTCAGTGATTTCACTTTTTGTTCGATTTCTGCAGTGGTAAGGTCACGGAGTTCATTAGCTTTCATTAGATTCACCACCAATTTCTTCACGTTTTACGATTTTACATTTCACAGGAAGCTTATGTGATGCAAGTCGAAGTGCTTCGCGTGCTACCTCTTCAGAGACACCAGCGATTTCGAACATGATCTTTCCTGGTTTAACTACCGCTACCCAACCTTCAGGAGAACCTTTACCGGAACCCATTCGAACCTCAAGAGGCTTTTTAGTGTAAGGCTTATGTGGGAAAATTTTAATCCATACTTTACCGCCACGTTTCATGTAACGTGTCATTGCAATACGAGAAGACTCGATTTGACGGTTAGTGATCCAGCTAGCTTCAACAGCTTGTAAGCCGAATTCACCGAAAGTGATTTCTTTACCGCCTTTCGCTTCTCCGCGCATTTTTCCGCGGTGTTCGCGACGATATTTAACGCGTTTAGGCATTAACATATTATTTGCCTCCTTCCACAGAATTCTTCTTAACTGGAAGGACTTCACCACGATAGATCCAGACTTTAACACCAAGCTTACCATAAGTTGTGTCAGCTTCAGCGTGTGCATAATCAATGTCAGCACGTAAAGTATGAAGTGGTACAGTTCCTTCACTGTAGTGTTCAGCACGCGCGATGTCAGCGCCGCCTAGACGTCCAGATACTTGAGTTTTAATACCTTTAGCGCCTGCACGCATAGTGCGTTGTAATGATTGTTTTTGTGCACGACGGAAAGATACGCGGTTTTCTAATTGACGCGCAATGTTTTCAGCAACTAATTTTGCGTCTAGATCCGCACGTTTGATTTCAACGATGTTGATATGAACACGCTTGCCAGTAGTAGCGTTTAGGTTTTTACGAAGTGCTTCCACTTCAGTACCACCTTTACCAATTACCATACCTGGTTTCGCAGTGTGAATTGTAACATTAACACGGTTTGCAGCGCGCTCGATTTCTACTTTAGAAACAGAAGCCTCTTTCAAACGTGTTTCGATGTAGCTACGAATTTTTAAGTCTTCGTGAAGAAGAGTTGCATAGTCTTTTTCTGCGTACCATTTAGACTCCCAGTCACGAATAATGCCGATACGTAATCCTATTGGATGTACTTTTTGACCCACGAATTATCCCTCCTTCTTCTCAGATACCACGATTGTAATGTGGCTTGTGCGTTTGTTAATTGCGCTTGCACGCCCCATTGCACGTGGACGGAAACGTTTTAATGTTGGACCTTCGTCAACAAAAACTTCAGAAATAACTAGTTTATTTACATCTAAATCATAGTTGTGCTCAGCGTTTGCAACCGCAGATTTCAACACCTTTTCAACAACAGGTGATGCCGCCTTAGGTGTAAGGCGCAAAATCGCAACTGCTTCACCGATTTGCTTGCCTCGGATTAAATCAACGACTAATCGTACTTTACGAGGGGCAATACGCACTGTTTTAGCAATAGCTTTAGCTTGCATCAGGATATCCTCCTCTCAATTAGCGTCTTGTTTTCTTATCGTCATTGCCATGGCCTTTATACGCACGTGTTGGCGCGA
This sequence comes from Paenisporosarcina sp. P4_E4_2, assembly GCF_056401595.1. Lineage (NCBI taxonomy): Bacteria > Bacillati > Bacillota > Bacilli > Caryophanales > Caryophanaceae > Paenisporosarcina > Paenisporosarcina sp. P4_E4_2. The sequence continues at coordinate 7,191 of NZ_JBFUJC010000073.1, forward strand.
ATTCGCCCAATTTGTGCCCTACCATATCTTCAGTCACATATACAGGAACGTGTTTACGTCCGTCATATACTGCGATCGTTAATCCGATAAAAGTCGGGAAAATTGTTGAACGGCGAGACCAAGTTTTGATCACTTGTTTTTTCTCAGAGTCCTTTTGTGCGTCAACCTTCTTCATAAGATGGTCATCAACAAAAGGTCCTTTTTTCAAGCTACGACCCATTTTGGAACCTCCCTCAGTGATCTCGCTACGGCTCTCTGTTCGAACCGCAGAAGAATCACATTATTTTTTACGACGACGAATGATAAGTTTGTCGGATTTGTTTTTCTTTTTACGAGTTTTGTAACCAAGAGTTGGTTTACCCCAAGGAGTCATTGGTGATTTACGACCGATTGGAGAACGTCCTTCACCACCACCGTGTGGGTGATCGTTCGGGTTCATTACAGATCCACGTACAGTTGGGCGTTTACCTAACCAACGGTTACGACCTGCTTTACCGATGTTGATTAACTCATGTTGTTCATTACCAACTTGACCAATTGTAGCACGGCAAGTTCCCAAAATCATGCGAACTTCACCAGATTGAAGACGAATAATTACGTACTTATCTTCTTTACCAAGTACTTGCGCAGAAGTACCAGCAGAACGTACTAATTGTCCACCTTTACCAGGTTTCATTTCGATGTTATGGATTGTAGAACCCATAGGGATGTTTTGTAATGGTAGTGCGTTACCTACTTTGATATCAGCTTCTGGACCTGACATGATAGTCATGCCAACTTCTAAGCCTTTAGGTGCTAGGATGTAACGTTTTTCACCGTCTAAGTAGTTAATTAATGCAATATTCGCAGAGCGGTTTGGATCATACTCAATAGTAGCAACGCGTCCTGGAATGCCATCTTTAAATCGTTTGAAATCGATGACACGGTATTGACGCTTATGGCCGCCACCATGATGACGAACAGTTAACTTACCTTGGTTATTACGGCCGCCTTTACGTTTGACAGGCTCAAGCAATGATTTCTCAGGCTTGTTAGTCGTGATTTCAGCGAAATCAGAAGCTGTCATGTTACGTCGACCATTGGAGGTAGGTTTGTACTTTTTAATCGCCATGTTTATTCCCTCCTTCTTGTTAGTTCAATTTGAATCCTGTATGGATTAAACTTCGAATAATTCGATGTCTTTGCTATCAGCAGTCAACTTAACAATTGCTTTACGGCGTTTGTTAGTGTATCCACCAAATTTACCAACGCGTTTGAATTTACCTTTGTAGTTCATGATGTTAACTTTCTCAACATCTACTCCAAAGATTTCTTCGATTGCGTGTTTAACTTGAGTTTTGTTGGCGCGAGTGTCCACTAAGAAAGTGTACTTTTTCTCTTCCATGATTTCAGAAGAACGCTCGGTAATGACCGGACGTTTAATAATATCACGTGCTTCCATTATCCAAGCACCTCCTCGATTTTTTCTACTGCAGCTTTTGTCACAACAATTTTGTCGTGTCCAAGCAAGTCAAGAACATTAATGCCTGTTGCTGTTACGACTGTTACTCCTGGGATGTTACGAGCAGATAATGCTACGTTTTCATCAAGTTCAGCTGTAACGAACAAAGCTTTTTTCTCGATAGAAAGGTCTTTCAACACTTTCAAGAAATCTTTAGTTTTTGGTGCGTTGAAAGCTAAGCCTTCAAGAACTACGAAATTCTCTTCTAACACTTTCGCAGAAAGAGCAGAACGTAGAGCTAAGCGACGAACTTTCTTCGGTAATTTGTAGCTGTAGCTACGTGGAACTGGACCGAATACAACACCACCGCCACGCCATTGTGGAGAACGAATCGAACCTTGACGAGCACGACCTGTTCCTTTTTGTTTCCATGGCTTACGACCACCACCAGCAACTTCAGAACGGTTTTTAACTTTATGATTACCTTGACGAAGTGACGCACGTTGAGCGACTACAGCATCAAATAATACATTACTGTTTGGCGCGATTCCGAAAACCGCATCGTTTAATTCGATTTCACCAACAGATGAACCTGTTTGGTTAAGTAAAGATACCTTTGGCATTCCTGTTTCCTCCTTCCTCTATATAATTAGTTAGCTTTGATAGCAGTTTTAACTACTACTAATGCTTTACGAGAACCAGGAACATTACCTTTAACAAGTAGCAAGTTACGATCAGCATCAACTTTTACGATTTCTAAGTTTTGGATCGTTACCATTGTGCCACCCATTTGACCAGGTAATTTCTTTTGTTTGAATACGCGGTTCGGAGCAACAGGCCCCATTGAACCAGGACGACGGTGGTAACGAGATCCGTGAGCCATAGGTCCGCGAGATTGTCCGTGGCGTTTAATAACACCTTGGAAACCCTTACCTTTTGTCACACCTGATACATCTACTACATCGCCTTCTGCGAAACTTTCAACCTTGACTTCTTGACCAACTTCGTACTCAGCAATATTCAAGCCGCGGAATTCGCGGATGAAGCGCTTAGGAGCAGTGCTAGCTTTTGCTACGTGTCCTTTAGCAGGTTTGTTAGAAAGCTTTTCACGCTTATCTTCAAAACCTAACTGGATCGCTTCGTAGCCGTCTGTTTCAACTGATTTCTTTTGAAGCACTACGTTTGGAGACGYCTCAATTACAGTTACAGGGATTAAGTCACCGTTCTCAGCAAATACTTGCGTCATACCGATTTTTCTACCTAAGATTCCTTTGGTCATTTGTCACACCTCCTACAGTAATTGTGTTTAGTTCTATTTGTTGTTTACCATTAAAGTTTGATTTCAATATCAACGCCAGATGGTAAGTCAAGCTTCATTAACGCATCAACAGTTTGTGGTGTTGGGTTAACGATATCGATCAGACGTTTATGCGTACGCATTTCGAATTGTTCACGAGAATCTTTGTACTTGTGAACCGCACGAAGAATTGTGTACACAGACTTCTCAGTTGGAAGTGGAATCGGACCTGATACACTTGCACCTGAACGTTTCGCAGTTTCCACAATTTTTTCAGCAGACTGATCAAGAATTCGATGATCATACGCTTTCAAACGGATACGAATTTTTTGTTTTGCCATAATTTTCCCTCCTTTTCGCCTATTTACTAGACATTCTCAACGAAAATTTTCCAACATCCCGCCATGGCAAAGCGGCCGGGTGTGTCGGTAACCTCTCGCATCATCGCAGTCAGATAAAGACCAACTTCAATATTATACATAAAGAAAAAGAATAACGCAAGTGGTTTCACGAAATTCTTTTTATCGCTTTCCTATTGTATGATGAATCCTTTTTTCTTTCAATAGCTTGAGTAATTGTCCGAACATTAAGTTCTTCCATTAAAGAACCATAATCGCAATCCAACCGAAAACCAGTAGCGGAATATTGTAATGGATAAACGTCGGTACGCACGTATCCCAAATGTGATTGTGTTGGCCGTCTACATTTAATCCAGCAGTTGGTCCCAGCGTACTATCTGACGCTGGCGATCCAGCATCTCCAAGTGCACCAGCTGTGCCAATCAAAGAAATAATGGCGAGCGTGCTGAATCCGAACTCTACAGCAAGCGGCACGAAGATTGCTGCGATAATCGGTATCGTCGCGAATGAAGAACCAATTCCCATCGTGATTAATAATCCAATGACAAGCATGAGCATTGCTGCGAGCGCTTTGTTTCCTTCTAATAATGAAGAAGCACTGCCTACCAATGATTCAATGTCTCCAGTTGCTTGAATAACAGAAGCAAATCCATTTGCAGCAATCATGACGAAACCGATGAATGCCATCATGCGCATACCYTCAGTTAATAAGTTATCGGCTTCCTTCCATTTTAGAACTCCAGCAACGTACAGCGTCAGAA
>NZ_JBFUJC010000074.1:0-11045 GCF_056401595.1 Paenisporosarcina sp. P4_E4_2
GGAGCGGGCACTGGAATCAGTGTGAGTGTTATCGCAGCTATATTGATGTCCACGTTGTTTCAGTCAGGAACAATTGGAACAAGCCGTGAAGTAATGGAAGGATATGTCGGGATAGCGGCTGCAGTTATGATGCTGGGAGTTGGCATTTGGCTGCATAGCAAATCTACCGTCACATCATGGAACCGTTACATTTCAAAACAAATGACACACGCATTGTCGATGCAAAGTGTATGGTCGATGACATTTTTAAGTTTCCTGACGGTATTCAGAGAAGGTGCTGAAACTGTTGTGTTTTATATGGGAATTGCCCCGAAAATGTCGACGTTTGATTTCATATTGGGGATTGTCCTTGCGATTTTGATTTTAGTTGCGACGGCATTCTTTTTTGCGAGAGCCAGCAAAAAGATTCCTCTGCATTTGTTCTTTGGTGTAGCTACTGTATTCATTTACCTATTGGCCTTTAAAATTATCGGTGCAAGTTTACACACGTTGCAATTGACGAACGTCTTACCGACACATATTATTTCTAATTTACCAGTTATAAATTTCATCGGCTTCTATCCATCAGTTGAAACGTTGACTGGTCAGGTAATTTTGCTGATTCTAATCGCAGGCACGATTATCTATAAGAAAATGGCATCAACTGTAAGCAATACAAGTTTACAGAGTTAGCCAGAAAACACGAAATCCTATCAAGGGTTTCGTGTGTTTTTTTGGCGAAAATGGGTATACAATTAGAATGAGAAAATATTGAACTTAATTAGGAGGAGAATGAACAATGGAAAAAATTGAAGTTGGAGATATTTTTACCTTAATGGATGAAAACGATCAGGAGCAAGAAATTGAAGTATTAGGAACTTTAACTTTAGATGATGTGGAATATGCTGCAGTTGCTTTTGCCGATGAAATCGATGAAGATTCTGAAGGGGATATCGATGTTTTCTTTTTAAGAGTGGAAGATGATGAGCAATTGTCCCTGATTGAAAGTGATGAAGAATTTGATCGTGTGTCCGCTGCGTTCAAAGATTATGAAGAAGAAGAGTAAAAAGAAAATCGGTTAGACTTGTGATAGAAATAAAATAATTTGTGAATTACAAAAGACCTTCCGTATGTTCAAAAACTTACAGAAGGTCTTTTTCTAATTTCTTAGTTAAATCATGAAATATAATGCCCTAATATCCTGTTCCTTCTTAATAGGATTGAATATATATAAGTAAACGGACATTCAAGTAAAATACTTTTGAAGAAAGGTTAATGTTAATGTATGAGTTTGGAAATTGTAATGACGGTTTTTGTGTTTCTAACGACCATGTTAGTAATATTCTGGAGACCTAATGGAATGAATGAAGCATGGCCTGCATCGGTTGGGGCCGCAATTATATTACTACTCGGCATCGTATCACGTGAAGATATCTTGGATATTATTAGTAAAATCGGTGGAGCCTCAATTACCATAATGGCAACGATTGTCATGGCAGTCATATTGGAAAGTTTCGGTTTTTTCCACTGGTCAGCTGCAAGACTTGTCAGTTTATCAAAAGGATCAGGTCCTCGTTTATATTGGAATATTCAATTGTTATGCTTTTTAATGACCCTCTTATTTAATAATGATGGAAGCATCTTAATAACAACCCCTATTTTAATTCTCCTGCTAAAAAATCTTAGGCTTAAACCTCATCAACAAATACCATATCTATTAAGTGGAGCTCTCATTGCAACTGCATCCAGTGCTCCCATTGGTGTAAGTAATATTGTGAACTTGATCGCCTTAAAGATCGTTCATATGAGCCTTTATATGCACACAGCCATGATGTTTGTCCCTGCGACGTTGGGATTATTGTTTATGTCATGTTTGATGTATTTGGTTGTTAGAAATAAATTGCCAAAAAAATTACCTCACTCTGCAAATGAAATAGAGGAAAGTTTTTTTACTAAACAATTTCATCCATTAAAAACAGGTGTTAATGTAGAAACAAAGCGACAACGTACTAAATTTATGCTGAAAATATTACTTTTTGTTTTTGTCATACGTTGTCTGTTATTTGTAGCATCTTATGTTTCTGTTCCGATTGAACTAGTTGCAGTACTCGGCTCGCTTGTATTGCTGATTTGGAGATGGTATCACTTACGAACAAATCCTATTGATATCTTGAAAAAAACCCCCTGGCATATTCTCATCTTCGCTTTTTCTATGTATGTAATTATTTATGGTTTGCACAATATAGGTTTAACTGAGTTGCTCGTTCAAATTTGCGAACCAATTGTAAACCAAGGACTATTTCAAGCGAGCTTTATTATGGGAGGATTAGTTTCTATTCTTTCTAACGTTTTTAATAATCATCCAGCATTAATGATTGGTACCATAACACTAACTGAAATGGGACTTGAACCCATTACTCTTAAGACTATTTATCTCGCAAACATTATTGGAAGTGATATGGGATCATTGTTATTACCTATAGGAACACTTGCCTCTCTTATATGGATGAATATTCTCAGAGCAAATAAGTTAAATGTAACATGGAAGGACTATTTAAGTTTATCTTTGATGGTTGTGCCACCAACAACGATTGTCACTTTATTATTATTATTCTACTGGGTACAATTGGTATTTGCATAAAATACGATGTACCCCCTAATAAAGTGACCCAGGAACAATTCCGAGGTCACTTATTAGCTGTCTAGGTAGCAGGACCTTTCATAAAACTGTTCAGTTTATGGATGTATTCTTTTTTATTTCTTGAATTTGCAATTCAGAATTGGATCAAAAAAGTAATTTAGAAAATTAACCAAGTGTAATAGGGGGATTTTAGATGTGGAAGAATGAATGGAATATTTTATTTGGATCGAGTATTCAACTTTTCTCTCAGTTCAGATTCCAATTTAATGTAGTGCTTCAATCTCTTTTCTGTTGCTTCTAATATCCCTTCTAATATCTTTATTCTTATCTGATCTTCTGATAAAGCTTTTACTTTAATTAATTCGTTTGAATTTCTCAGCGATTTTTCAAATTCCTGTTGATTAATCATAGTCCTAGTATCCTTCCTTTTTGAATAAACAAAAAATATTTCTGAGTATTGTTCAATTTCATTAATTGTACTGTTGTGATTAATTTCAACTGGCACCATACTCTCAAATACTTCTTTGTCAGGATAATCATAGAACAGATACTCCTTATTGGAATTAATGAAGATGATAATAGACTCGCAATCAATTGATTTAATAAAATTACTTATTTCTCTAGATTCCTGAAAAGTATTACGGTTAAAATCATCAATTATAACAATACTTTTATGAGGAATTTGACTCGAATTATTAACACTAATAACACTGCTGCACAATTGATTTCCAGAACAATTCAATAAATTTTCCAGAAGCAGTTTATCTGTATTCATTTCATAAATTTCATAATCTGCCGCTAACTCATTGATTAACTTCACAACACAATAATAACGATTTGTAATATTAAAATACCTTTCAAAATCAATGGAAAAATTTATGCAATTTTCGAAATGACCCATTATGTTATTTATGCGAGGGGGAGTTATAGTAATTACTGTTTTCGGTTTTTCATTAAAAATAAAAGGAATTAACTCTGATGGAAACTCCTTTTTTATTACAGTTGCCTGCTGAAATATCCCATTATAGAACATAAGATCATCAGGATGGGGGTATATCACTAACCTGGTTTCCGGTTCAGGTACGAAGTAATCAACCATTAGTTGATATATTTTTTTTTGTTCTTCGTAAGTTATAAAATTAGAGAGAAGTTCTGTTAATAAGATTGTTGAATCTTTATTAATTTGAATCTTTTGATTGATACCAAAAAATACAAGAACTTTATCAAGAAAACTACGACCCATTCTACCCATACTTTCAATCAAATCAAAATGTTCTAGGTTAGGTTCATCGAATTCTATGATTCTTTTGTTGAAGTTTCCTATTTTCTTAGTGATTATCTGATTCTTTCTATCGTATCCGCTGCCATCTTCCAAGGAAGTGAAATTAATTTCTTTTTCAATCAAATAAATTCCAAAAATACTATCCGGGCTCTCTACAATTATTTCAGTAAATTCGTGGGGATTAATCTTATTTTCCACAAGATATTTTTCAATTACATAATTATTTTTTTCGGTATCTAATTCGTGGGTATTTAAAAAAAAAATTTTATCAAAAAAGAGACCTTCCATTTCCTTAAACTGTGGGAATTTTTCTTTAATTGAATCTGATAATAGAATGTAACAAACCTGTTCTTTATGAAAAAGTTCTTTATATATGATGCAGTGTAACAATTGATGAATTGTAACTACATGGTACAAAATCATGATGTTCACTCCGAATCTAAATTGTAAAAAACATATTTCTGCTTAATTAGTAGACTTATAGATTAGCCTGATCCATTATGTCATTTAATGTTTCGAAAGATTGATTTTCAGTATCCGCAATTACTCCTCTGGAAAAACTCAAGTCACCAAAATTTTCCCTTATAAATCGAAGGTCTCTTATGATCATTCTGAATGGTAAATACGCATCGTACCCAGATATGTTAAAGAGATACTCATAATTCGAAAACGTCTTCTTATATAACTTTACAAAATCATAAATACCTTGATGAATTTGTTCAATAATCTTATAGTTTTCAACTTCTGGGACATCAAATAGTAATTTATATCCGTCTTCAGTTCTCTTAAAGCCGGAGAATGAAGGATAGCAAGCCTGCGTAAATAACTCGAAAAATACATTATTATGTTTAGTACTTGTGTGTGTATCGTATAAATTTCTGTTAAGCATTCTAGARAAAATGTAAACTCCTATTTCTTTCTTCATGATCTGGYTTAGATTACCTGTGTGGTTCGAGTGTCTACAAGCGGCTACTAAACTGTGAACTTCACAATTTAACTTCCATTTTTGTTCAATCAAATATTTAATCCCTGCCCCCCCAGATCCAACCCAGCCAACATCAACTACCGCAACTTTTTTACTTCCTTGAATTATATTCATAAAATACTCTTTTACAATTGCATGATCTTCAGTTAGTTTTTTCACAACAGTTGCCCAATTTTTCACTAAAAACGATTGAATTAATTTTACATTTCCTTTATGAATCTTATCGTCTTCTTTTAGGTCATGCTGAGTCAACAAACTAAATAATTCCTCTAACTCCAAGGACTCAAACAGACCTTTGATTGTAATTCCTAATGCACTTTTTGCTTTGTGTTGAACCATTCGTTTCAAGAAATCATATCGGTTTTTTTCTATTGTATATTTCGCATTAGCAATTCGAGACCAGTAAACATATTCAGTATCCATATCAGTGAAAAGAAAATTAAATACTTTCCTATAAATGTCTCCGTCTCTTGAAAGAAACAATATTTTATCTATATTATTTTGTTTTGCATAATCATAAATCCATTTGCAGTAGCCCAATATATACAAACCACCATAAATGAAACCATATTCATAATGAGGAGTATATTGCTTAATACCATTATGCAAATGAGTATTAACAATTCCACTGTATGTGGAAGCAATTAGTTCGGACATATCGTCTGGGCGGTATTGATTTCCAGTCTCATGAACGTTATTGTAATATCTTGCCTCTATGCCTATTTCTTGAGCGCTTTTTATATCTGATTCATAATTCGCCCCGACGTGTWCCATACTCAAATCCTTGCCTAATTTTGTTAAAGCTATATTGAATAATTGTTTATCGCGTTTACTGCAATGGTTCTCACAGGAAACAAAAACGTCAAAAAAACCACTAAAACCTGAGTTCTCCAACAATTGTTCAATCATTGACTTTGTTAAATACATATCGGAAATAGCAATTATTTTTTTATTTTGGGACTTAAGTATTTCAAAAACATCTTTCATATAGGGATTAGCAAAACAAAACTCTAATTCTGTTTGTAACTCTAACTGCACGCCATATTGTTTATCAATTCCTGTTCTTAACTCAACTTGTTCGTAAATATCATATATTGTTACTTCGCTAATTCCTTTTTTTCCTTTTGCTTGATTACGCGCTTCCTTTTCCGCTTCCCTTCGTATAGCCATAAAATTCACACAGCTATGTTTTTCCCCTAATATCATGAAAAGATGATGAGGTTGGGCAAACGGTCTTAATAACAAAGTGTCAAATACATCAAACGAAATAACCTCGTATTCTAACATATTTCTTGCAAAATCAAGTGCTTTTGGTCGGCTTATTATTTTCGACTCCGAGCCATCTAAATATGGCAACTTTAGTTTCTCTTTTGGATTAAATGGTAATGCATCTATAAGTATTCCTCCTTTTACACATTGGAATTTCTTGAGCAGGAATAACCCAACGGTTGCCCGTGGCACATTTAAGCAAATAACAGTCGTATAAATACCGTCTTCCATTTATGACACTATTATCTTATTCTGTTTGTTCAATTGAAGTGAAGGTGAGCCGGGAGGTTTAGACAAAAAAGCATCTTCAGTAGTATATGCATTGATAAAATTTTTGAGGAAACATGCCGTGATTTTTACATCACCTTTTTATTGTGGTTTTCGGAAGGTTTTTTCTTTATAAGTCTGTCTTTTTGGTGATAGCTAAAGTGTTTGATATAGTTATTCATAGATTTAGTGCCATCAAAAAGGAGTAATAAAGGATGAAAATAGTTTCGTGGAACGTAAATGGCATTCGAGCTTGTGTGAAAAAAGGATTTCTCGAGTATTTTCAACAAGTAAATGCTGATATATTTTGTCTGCAGGAGACAAAGTTGCAGGCTGGTCAAATAGAATTGCATCTAGAAGGATACGAACAATACTGGAATTATGCAGTGAAAAAAGGCTACTCTGGTACCGCCGTATTTACTAAGAAAAAGCCGCTATCCGTCAGATACGGAGTAGGGGACCTGAGTGAAGAAGCGGAGGGGAGAATTCTCACCTTGGAATATGAACAGTTTTATTTAGTGAACGTCTATACGCCGAATGCCAAGCGGGATTTAACAAGACTTCCCTATCGCTTGGAGTGGGAAGATGAAATGCGTACCTACTTACAGCAACTCGACCAAATCAAACCCGTGATTATGTGTGGGGATTTAAATGTGGCACACGAAGATATTGATCTCAAAAATCCCAAAACAAATAGAGGAAATTCTGGCTTTACAGTGGAAGAACGTGGCAAGATGACCGCACTGCTTCAAGAAGGGTTCACCGATACATTCCGCTACTTTTATCCTGATACAGAAGGGGCCTATACGTGGTGGTCATACATGAGTAAAGTGAGAGAACGTAATATTGGATGGCGAATTGATTACTTCATAGCATCCAATAGACTTGAAAACAGACTCAAAGATTCGTATATTCATCCTCAAATACTTGGTAGCGATCATTGCCCAATCATATTGGAAGTAGCAGACATGTAAAAAGCCTTTCATGAGTTCATTGAACTTGTGATAGGCTTTAATATTTGTTATGCAGGAATATGTTATCAGGTACGTTTGAACRAGCTATTGTTTGAATGTAAGATCGAGCCGATGTAGCCTGCAAGATAGGCAATAAGCATAACAAAGATGAAGGTTAAATCAATTGAAAAATGTCGGCTGTAAAATTCACTTAATATGATGAAGAGAGCTCCACAAATACCACCGATGTGTGGAGATGATTTAATATAATAGCGCATCGCCACTAACCCGCCACTAAGCGCGATAACGAAAAAATTGATTTTCACGAGTAATTCGTATGACATGGCGTGCAATAGCTTAATTTCTATGAATAGTAAAAATTGCAGAATGAAAAATTGAGCAACTAAAGAAAGCAAGATAACAGGCAGCCAATCAAATTTTTTACCTTTCAAAATGAACAACCTCCTTGTATCAAATTGTATGCATACCAGGCATCAAAAAGAATAAGTGAGGATTCATTGTCTTAATATGATGGAAATAATGAAAATGACGATAGAAAATTTCCAGTATTGGCCGTATTTCGAGTATAATGAAGAGAAGCAAAGACCAATTATATCTCTCCGAAGGAGGAAATTACATGACAGAAAACAACGAAAACAACCAGCAAGAAGCACCGAAGAAAAAAATGAGTCTAAAAGAAGCGATGCAAAAGCAGTTGGAAGCGAAGAAAAACCAATCGAATGAAAACAATGCCAAAGGAAATTCAACGCAATCAGCGAAAAAAATGCAAAGTCAACAAACCAAAAAAGTGAGCAATACACGTAGAAAAATGGGTACATAATTTATCAACGCAAACCAATTTCACAATTGGTTTGCGTTTTTGTTAGAGAAGATAAGATTTCGGGTAAATGGTGTATACTAAGGACTATTATGATCGTGGAAGAAGGTTTAATGATGACTTCAAGATATGCTGATGATGGACTTGCATTACATACAGACTTATATCAAATCAATATGGCGGAGGCCTACTGGGCTGACGGAATACATAACAGAAAAGCGGTATTTGAGTTGTTTTTCCGCAAGCTTCCATTTGGCAATGGTTATGCCATTTTTGCGGGACTAGAGCGAGTGCTGGATTTTCTCCGGGAGTTTCATTTCTCCGATAGTGATTTAGCGTATTTGCAGGATGAGCTGGGGTACAAGGAAGATTTTATCAGTTATTTACGCGAGGTCCGTTTTACAGGTAACGTTTATTCCATGGTGGAAGGTGAACTTGTTTTTGCCAATGAGCCAATCATTCGTATAGAGGCCCCACTCGTGGAAGCGCAATTGATTGAAACTGCACTCCTGAACATCGTCAATTACCAAACGCTGATTGCGACGAAAGCCAGTCGAATTAAACAAATTGTAAAAACTGATACCGTGATGGAATTTGGTACACGTCGGGCACAGGAAATGGATGCGGCAATTTGGGGCGCACGTGCTGCCGTCATCGGTGGACTAGAAGCAACGAGTAATGTGCGGGCTGGTAAAAAGTTCGGCATTCCTGTTGCAGGAACCCATGCACATTCTCTAGTACAAGCATACAAAAGTGAATATGAGGCTTTCCATGCTTATGCAAAACGCCATAATGATTGTGTGTTCCTTGTAGATACATACAATACATTGAAAATTGGTGTACCAACGGCTATTCAAGTGGCGAAAGAGCTTGGGGATAAAATCAATTTCATTGGCATTCGTCTGGATAGCGGTGACATTGCTTTCCTTTCTAAAGAGGCGCGCAAAATGCTCGACGAAGCCGGATTTACAGAAGCGAAAATTGTTGTATCAAACGATTTAGATGAATATACAATCTTAAACTTAAAAGCACAGGGCGCAAAAGTGGATATGTGGGGAATTGGCACAAAGTTAATTACAGCTTATGACCAACCAGCCCTTGGAGCAGTATACAAAATTGTATCAATCGAGAGTGATAAAGGTGTGATGGAAGATACAATTAAAATTTCTTCTACAACTGAAAAGGTCACGACACCTGGTCGGAAAAAATTGTATCGGATTATTGATCGTGAAAATGGAAAAGCAGAAGGCGATTACATCACAATGTTTGATGAAGATCCAACCCATGAAAAGCGTTTGAAAATGTTTCACCCAGTTCATACATTTGTGTCTAAATTCGTGACTAACTTTGAAGCTAAAGATCTTCATACAAAAGTTATTGAAAATGGACAAATCATCTATTCAAATCCAACTTTGTTTGAAATGCGTGATTATGCATCGACGAACTTGGAACTGCTTTGGGATGAGTATAAACGTTCATTAAATCCAGAAGAATATCCAGTGGATTTAAGTCAAAAATGTTGGGATAACAAGATGCGGAATATCCAGGAAGTTCAAGAAATGGTCGACCGAATGCATTATGCTTGAGGAGGCGCTATCATGACAAACTTACAGCAGACAATTATAGAAGAATTGAAAGTTAAACCATCGATTGACCCCCAGGAAGAAATTCGGACGTCGATTGATTTTATGAAAAGCTATTTAACAAAGCATCCATTCCTTAAAGGAATGGTGCTTGGGATTTCAGGCGGACAGGATTCTACACTTACAGGTAAACTGGCACAAATGGCCGTGAATGAATTAAATGAAGAAGCGGGAACTGAAGCCTACTCATTCATTGCAGTACGGCTGCCATATGGAGTCCAGTTTGATGAAGCCGATTGTCAAGATGCATTGAATTTCATTCAACCATCAAAAATTTATACGGTAAATATTAAGGAAGCGATCGATGCCAGCAAACGTGCACTTGATGCATCTGGAATCACTCTTTCCGATTTTGCCAAAGGCAATGAAAAAGCACGTGAGAGAATGAAAGTTCAATATTCAATAGCAGCGATGCACAGTGCGGTCGTTCTTGGAACGGATCATGGTGCTGAAGCCATCACAGGATTTTATACAAAATTTGGGGATGGTGGCGCAGATTTAGTCCCGTTATTCAGATTAAATAAACGTCAAGGCAAGCAAATGTTAAAAGCTTTGGGCAGTCCTGAACATTTGTATACGAAGATTCCAACTGCTGATTTGGAGGAAGATCGACCGGCATTACCGGATGAGATTGCACTTGGTATAACTTATGATCAAATTGATGATTATTTAGAAGGCCGAGAAATTCTTTCTGAACCACGAGAAAAATTGGAAAATTATTATTTACGCTCTCAACATAAAAGACATTTACCAATAACCGTCTTTGACGACTTTTGGAAATAAGCCAAAGCACACATGGAAATCATCCGTGTGTGCTTTTCTTATATAATAATAAGTTGTAAAAAAGGGTAATTTTAGTTAAACTTACGTTATAATATGTTAATTTTCTAAAAAATATAATAATTTAAGTAGGACAATTGGGGGAGTAATGAGATGAGAAACCAAGAGAAAATACATGCAATTGTAGATAATATTGAACGTGTAATGATTGGGAAACGTGAAGTTGCCGAGTTAAGTGTAGTTGCGTTAATTGCGCAAGGCCATGTATTGCTTGAAGATGTGCCTGGCGTTGGAAAGACCATGATGGTACGTGCTTTAGCGAAATCTGTTGGTGCTCAATTCAAACGAATTCAATTCACGCCGGATTTATTGCCATCGGATGTAATTGGTGTATCGATTTACAATCCT
>NZ_JBFUJC010000075.1:0-10987 GCF_056401595.1 Paenisporosarcina sp. P4_E4_2
ATAAAGAAGAATGGGAAATAGCAGAATGATGATCAGTGCTTGTCCTACTTCAACACCGACGTTAAAAGAAAAAATGGACAAAAGCGAACGCCAGGTTACATCATTTGACAGCTGTAATGCACCGGCAAATCCCACCCCATGGATCAGTCCAAAGCCAAATACGACGGCAAAACGGAGCTTCGTAGAGAATCCGAAGAAATGTTCCAGGGCGACGAATGCAATACTTAACGCAATGAGAGGCTCTATAATCTCGGAAGGGAGATTGATTAGCTTTAAGGCAGTGAGGCCTAGTGTAATACTGTGGGCTAAAGTAAACACAGTAATAATTTTGAGAATATCTGAAAATCGGCGCGTACCGAGTAAAAGAGCGATCACAAACAGGATATGGTCATACCCGATCATAATATGGTGGAATCCGAGTTGAATAAACCGAATGATTTGACCGATGATGGTTTCCTTGCCGATTTGCAGTTCCCGTTCACCCCCATGAAAAACAAATTGTCCTTTTGCTTTATCCAAGTTATAGGTTGCGATGTTCCTGTGCATGGGGTCATTATCGTCAAAAAAGACGCTGTACTGAATTTGGATCGATTTCTCTTTGGCAGGGCGGGGGAACTCAAGCATGATTTTGGCATAATCTCGGTTCGTTCTTTTTACAACCTCTGTTGCCTTTATCATTCCTTCTGATTTAGCTCCATCCGTGAATAGTTGAAAATGGGAGTCCAGGTATTCCGTTACAGCATCCTGTTTATCTTCCAATGCCTTTGTCAATTGGTCCTTAGAGGAACCTGGATTAACCTCGAAATCTATCAACCTTCCAAGCTCAAAATAGTCCAAATAAAGCTCTACATTCAGCTTGTCTCGATCCAGCGTGATGTTTGAATATCCCTCGCTGTTATCTGTGTGAGCTGATGCGTTAACAGGACACAACGTTATCGTAATAATGAATAAGAGCATCATATTCCATAAAACGAACTTTCTCACCTCTACACACCCTTCAATCTAGTAAATTGTCCATTGCTTACTCTCCGTCTCTTATGAGTCGGCAACTTYATTTAAAGAAAAAGCTGCGTAATCCCAATACCTATGACAACGCTTTAGCTGCATAACCAAAAAAATAATGTATCTCTCTTCTGGGATCAGGGGAAATCGGCTTAGGTGCCGGAGCCTTTAATGCAAGGTAGTTTTCTAATTCAGATCCGAGAAGAGAGAATTCATTCATAGTATTCCTGTCTGGCTTATAGTGAATGTTTAGCTCTTAAGTGCATAAAGTGTTTCCTATGCTCAAAAATCCAAAATTCTTACCGGAAATAGTAAGCTGTCACCCATCTACTTTTGTCCATTATTAAATGGCTCGTTTCGTTCAAGTTTGATAACAGCGGTCACTGGGAGATGATCAGAAGCTAAAGTTTGAATCACCTCGGCATTGACTGTTTCGATATTATCGGTTGTGAAAATATAGTCGATTCTCACAGTAGGGTTTATAGAAGAATAAGTGTAAGCTGCAGGTTGATCAGCAAAAGCATCACTAAAATTGGAAATCATCAGCTGCATTTCCGGGCTTTTCGGTTTTGCGTTTAAATCTCCCATGATAATTTTAGGTCCTTTAACTTGCCCAGCAAGTTCATTGACTTCCCGAATCTGGATTTCGCGTTCTGCGGAAGTCAGCGCTAGGTGAGTATTATAAAAGTGAACTTGATTTCCTTTAACATTGATCGTCGCCTCTAGCAGGCCTCTCTGCTCCGTGTTTCCAATTTTCGTAAGTTTGTGGTTTTCAGAATCTAAGATTGGATATTTGCTTAAAATCGCTGTCCCATACTGGCTGCGCGGTTCCCCTTCGATTAATGGTGCATTATCAAGGTTTGCTCCATACACATAAAACATGCCAAGCCGTTTTGCCAGCCAATTTGCCTGGTCTTCGAAGTTGCTGCGACTAGACCAATGATTGTCCACTTCCTGCAAGCCAATGATATCTGCCTCCGAGTTTTCAATAACCTGAGCAATCCGTTCCAAATCCAAAACCTTATCTGTCCCTTCACCGTGATGAATGTTATAAGACATTACCTTAACGTCAACCGATTCTCCGCGTGGGAACTCGGTTTCATCGGCAAAGGAGTTTTGTCCGAAACCAGAAAGAGCAACAATGGCACAAGCAACAGTCAAAATGAACGATACTGCTTTTCGTCTTTGATATTTTGTCATCATAATGAATCCTCCTAATCGATTTATGTATTTCTACTTTAATCATACAAAAGGAATTTATGGTTTTTATAGAAACTAAATTAAGAGAATGTATAATTATGTTACTATTTTGTAAATTATGGTTATTGGGACCTATGACAATGGTACTGTTGAAAATTTATTTTCTTTGGACAAAAAAGTGACCGAAGGAAAAGAAAATGGATAGTTTAGAAAGCCTCCTAAAGAAGAAAATTCTTTAGGAGGTTTTTTATTGGAATATAAACGCGACTTAGAACAGAAACGTAAAGAATCTTTAGCATTAATAGAGGAGTGGGAGAGGAAACTTGAAGAGGGAATTAATCAGCTCACAGAAAATGGACTTATAACAAGAAGTGTTAAGAGTGATATTTAATGAAGAAAGAAGAAATTGAGTCATACCCTCTTGTATTAACAGCAAAAGAGATTAGTTCAATCCTGAAAATTTCTAAACCCAATACATACGAGGTGATGAAAAGAATAGATTTTCTACTTATAAAAATTGGAAGATGTAAGGGAGTATTAAGAGATGAATTTTTTCGTTGGTTAATGAGCCAACAATAGAAAAGGAAAATTTGGTCTTTAAGAAAATCTTCCTTAAGTGAAACAGTATATAACAGTATCAATTAATTTCTATGTAATGTTTATATACTCATGAATATCTTCACATGAGAATAAATTTTAGTCCATTTATAAATATGATAGAATAATAAAAACAAACTATTCTAACAGTTAATAAGGATGTGAGGCAGTTGAAACGAATGCTTGCCATAAGTGATATTCATGGTGATATAGAAAAGTTCGAGAGACTTTTGGAGCTTGTTCAATATGACAAAGACAGAGACCAGTTACTTTTATTAGGTGATTTTGTAGATCGGGGGTCCCATTCAAAAGCTGTTTTAGATAAAGTCATTCAGCTGAAATGCGAGGGAGCGATTGCTTTAATTGGCAATCATGAAAAGATGATGATAGATGCTTTTCATGGTGATCTGATGAACTTGAAAAGATGGTATTACAATGGCGGAATAAAAACGCTTCAAAATTACTACTATGACATTGAAAAGGACGATGCTGAGTATTGGTTTACGACCGACGAAATGCCTGAGCCTATTCAAATGAATGATGACATCCGCACACATATTGAAATACTAAAAGAGTTTCCATACTACTATGAAACAGAAACCCACATCTTTGTTCATGCAGGAGTTGATCCAGAAACACCAATAAAGTCGTCAGAACCTCATACATTAGTGTGGATTCGTGAGGAGTTCCACAAGGGATACAAGGGAGTAAAGACCGTTGTATTCGGACATACACCGACAAAGTATTTGCACGAAAGCAGCGAAGTATACTTTGGGGATAATAATATCATTGGAATTGATGGCGGCTGTGCTTATGGTGGAAGGTTGTATTGTCTGGAGGTTGGGAGTTCACAAGTTTTTTATGTTGAATAGTACATATTAGAGCATGATTTACTCGAAAGGTTCGCTCTCTTGAGACTAACATTAGAGTAATTTTTTTCAGAACACTTGGAGATTAGATGAAACAGAAATATTGTTCCAGTCAATTCTTCTTGGAACATTACAATACAAGACGTAAGCAATGGAATCTAAAAAAGATGACTCCAGCACAATACCGGGGTCATCTGATCGCTGCATAATTGCAGGGTACCTTTTATTTAAGTGTCCGTAATTAAGGGTTAGTTCACAACGGTAGAGAAAGCTCTTCTTTCCTATGCAACTTCTGACGATAAAGTTTACTGTGAATATGAAAAATACATACAATTACAAAATCGAAAATTATATGGAGTAGAATCTAGTTGTGTAATAGTTGGTTGTATAGATAAGAGGATGCATGATAAGAAAGGTAATGATTTATGAACTTTAAAGAAATCGAAGTCCCTCAAGAATACTCTTTGCCTTTCAACTAAAGTTCTTGTCATTCTGTATGCCTTCTTTCATTCAAGACTAGACCGTCATTAACCGGTGCTTTAGTTAAAGATCATTGGGCTGTTTAAACAGCCCTTTTTCTTATAGAACTAACGGGGGAGAATAGTTGAATAAGAAGATGTAATTTTGATTGATTATCAGCATTAAAATAAATTGAAAGGGGACGTATAAGTATGATTGATTATTTTGAACGTAAAATTAGATTAAGGGACTTTGAAGTGTGGGATGTTCGAATTGGCGACCAACATTATTCTTTAGCCATTTTAGATGAATTTCGCCCTGCCACATTTGATGATTTTGAAATTCCAGATTTAATTTATGAAGAAGATGACCAGCGTGCAWACTATGTCTCTGCTACATATTTCTCTGAWGARGCTGTTAAAGATGAACATAAAGAAATACTGCGTGAATTTGCACAAATGCTTACAGAACACTTAGCATTGGCACATTGTGAAGTAATTATAAAGATTTATCAAGAGAACCCTGAAAAAGCGATAGAACTAATGATGTTAACGAAATATGGTTTTAAAGAATCAAATATACCATTAGATAAGTTATTGCATTTTAATCAAGAGTAGAGACCTTTAGTTCTTCTTCAACTAACGGGTGCTTTACTTCAGTAAAGAGTGAAGCCTTTTTCTTCTTCAACTAACGGGGCAGGTTAGTTCAATAAGAAGTGAATAATCTCTAGAAAAATTAATATAATTGAGGTGTTCTAATGAGCCAAGCATCAGCACAATATCGTGGTTTTATAAAGGAGATATTGCAGCATCAAAAAGTATGGGCAATAAAAGATGAACAAGGTTTTCCCTCATTTACGAATCTCAGTGGTGAAACAACAATGCCATTCTGGTCGTTAAAATCAAGAGCTGAAAAAATTATAAAAAACGTTCCTGAATATAATGAATTTCAAATACACGAAATCACATTAGATGATTTTCTTATCAGATGGTTAACGGGTCTTGAAGGAGATGGTCTATATGTTGGGGGGAATTGGAGTGGAAAGAGAGCAACAGGCTATGATTTAAAGCCCAAAGAAGTGTTTGAACGAATTAAATATGAACGAGAAATAGAGTGAGCTTATTAAGCTAACGCGTGCATTGATCCAAGAAGGAAACGCTTTTTTTGTTGAACTTATTGTACTAACGGGGCAGGTTAGTTGAAGAAGGAAAAGATAGTATCGGTGTGGAAGTTGTGATAAACAAAATACATCGACATTTTTGTTTCGAAATACAAATAATAAATGAGGAAGATAAAATAATGAGAATTTCGGTTTTAGGATGTGGCCGTTGGGGAACTTTCCTGGCTTGGTATGTTCATAAGGTTGGACACAATGTAATGTTATGGGGGCGAGAAAGCTCCAGAAATTATAGTAGTTTAAAAGAAACAAGAAAAAATGATTATCTTTTATTACCAAAAGAAATAGAACTCAGTAGTTCATTAGAAAAAGCAGTATCATCTGCTGATATAATAATTATTTCTATAAGTGCTCAAGAATTACGTCCTTTTGCACAACAACTAAGAACTTTACATGAAATACATGAGAAGACATTCGTATTATGTATGAAGGGTATAGAGGCTGCGACTGGGAAAAGGCTCTCTAAAGTATTTGGTGAAGAGGTTGGTAAGAATGTGAATTTGGCCGTATGGGTTGGTCCTGGACACGTACAAGATTATGTGAATAATATCCCAAATTGTATGGTAATAGGGTCGGAAAATATTGAAATAACTAAAAAGCTTGCTCGAGAGTTTAACAGTGATTTGATTAGGTTTTATTATGGAGAAGATCTTATTGGAAATGAAATTGGTGCAGCTGCAAAAAATGTTATGGGTATAGCAGCAGGAATGCTAGATGGATTAAATTACAGCAGTTTAAAGGGTTCACTCATGGCAAGGGGGACAGGGGAAATTTCCCGGCTAGTAAAAGCAATGGGAGGAAATGATCTGACCATATATGGATTGAGCCATCTCGGAGATTACGAAGCAACATTGTTTTCAAAACATAGTCATAACAGAAAATTCGGACAAGCATTTGTTGAAGGAGAACGGTTTGAGAAATTAGCAGAAGGTGTTTCTACAGTTAAGGCAATAAAAGAACTATCTATGCAGTATGAAGTTGAACTTCCAATATGCAATGCTTTACATGAGATATTATTCGAGGACAAAAATGCAAAAGAAACATTAGAAGAATTATTTTTAAGACCTTTAAAATTTGAATTTCAAACATCACGATAGTAACTGATACATTTTAGAGATTTTCTTAATTGTGTAATTCAACTAACGGGTGCTTTAGTTGAATAAGAAAAAAGAAAAAAGCTAACGTCTGAGAAAAGACGTTAGCTTTCTGTATTTACAGGTATGCTCCGCATGTACCGTTTTAACGCAAACCCAAAATTCTTGTAACGCCTAAAACCCTTGATATATAAAGGTTTTAGGCGTTTTTTGTAAACATCGATATATAATCGGTGTTCTTTTTTTGCTACATTATTGAATGGGTTTTAACATCGCACCTTCATATACAAAGTTATAAGTTTCATCTTCTGGATCTTATGAAACAAGCATATAAGGGGCTTCTTCATCTCCATTGATAGAAGATTTCAGCTTCTACAGTTTTACTAGGACTTTGGATGATTATTCGATCACTTACGTTTATTTTTGGGAAGATGGTTCACTAAAAAGAAACGCCTGTAAACATTGATATAGCAACGTTTACAGGCGTTTTAAGCGTATGATCCCGACTGGGCTCGAACCAGCGACCTCCACCCTGTCAAGGTGGCGCTCTCCCAGCTGAGCTACAAGATCGTTTTTACTAGGACAAATTCTATTATATCGTTCATAGGCTAATAGTCAATGACCTAATAAAGAAATATGCGAATAATTTACTTTAAAAAATATGTCCATTCAGTTTGTGCATATCCATTTACAATCGACCAGCATTCCAGCGCGACCGCCTTGCCTGATTGTGGTTCAAACGCTAAGCTGGCTCTCTGGAAAAGCGGACCCCACGCTGTGAGAGGCACTTTGTTAATCAGTGATGAATGAGGAACCCATTTACCTGGCAGGTAGGGAGATATTTCATTCGTATGTAAATGCGAAATTAATGAAAATAATTCCCGATGAAACTTCTCCAATTCTTTTGTAACGACGGAAGCTACAAAAAAAGTACCATTCTGTTTGAAGAAACCTAATGAAGAAAATGAAATGTCTAGTTGTTTTTGTTGTTCTATCCATTTGTTTACTTGTTCTTTTAATGTCGCCGGATTGATCTTTTCAAAAGAAAACAGGCTAATATGTGGAGGCATTTGCGTTTCATTGCCCCGTCTTGAAGCTAAGTGTAAGTCTTTGCTATCATGCTCTAATTTTGTGGAAAGTTTGTAATCAAACCTTAAGACAAGTACTTGCATATTCATTTCTCCTTTACTTATTCCCCAGATTTTTTAAATCCTGCATCCAATGCTTGCTGCTCTGAACAAAACCATTTTTCTGGTTTTGTTTGTTCATAATATTTTCCTGTTGGTATGTGATAAATTTTCTTGTTTTCACGATTGATATTGCCTTTAATTAAGCATTCGCTCGGATGTTTATTTACTTCTGTTTTTCTTCTTCAACTTTTGTTTCATCGAATCCTCTTTTGGTTACATAGTTTTTATATTCCCATACTCCCAAATTGTTTTTACGGGCAATTGCTTCGGCTTCTTTGTAAGCATCTACATAACGATCATTTGGAGGGAAAATATAGGCAACACGAGCAAGCCCTTCGGATAGCAATATTTCTTGGACGGATTGTCCATCTGCATAAACATATGCCAAAAGACGTTCGTAATCATCATATCGGTCTCCTTCATCAAATTTGAGAGACACAGCAACATTCTTCAGTAACTGTTCATTGCGTTCACTCGCTTCGTCACCAAAAGGCTGATTCCCAAGTGTTTGGTGTCTTACTTCGGGAGTATCGATTAATAAATACCTGACAGTTTCTATCTTTCCGTTATACTTTACTTTAATGGTGTCTCCATCAATGACAGCAATCAATTCGACTGGAATCGTATCGTTTGCACTGGTTGATTTATCAGTAGAATTCGAACTCACATCACAGCCTGCGAAGAGAACTGGAACGAGAAGGAGCCACAACCATTTTTTCATTTATATCCCTAGATTCTTACTGTCAAAATGTATGTACTAAATATAACCGAACAGGAAGGAAACGACTATGACAGAAACTATTCATTTAGATTTCCCTTATAATTTCGAGCGTGTGCTCGATCGATTATCAATGGACCCATTAATTTCTTTAAACAAAGAAAAGCGATATGTAATGGTGCCAACTGAAGAGCGCAAAATTTATAAAGTTCAAGCCTTTGGTACAACCGATRAGCCTGTATTCAAAATAATAGGACTTGAAGACGATAAAGAAATCCAGAAAATCAAAGAAATTTTTCATTTCGACCGTTCCCTAGAACCTATTCATGAACACTTTGCAAAAACGAACCTTGCTTTACTATTTGAAGAACACCGGGGGACACCCATCATTCGGGAATTTTCGTTGTATGCGACCTTAATGAAAAGCATTATTCACCAGCAGCTGAATTTATCCTTTGCACATACATTAACAGAGCGATTTGTTCATACATTCGGCGAACAAGTGGAAGGAGTATGGGTGTATCCTGATCCTTCTGCAGTAGGGGAACTTCAAGTTGAAGATCTGCGGAAATTGCAATTCAGTACGAGAAAAGCAGAATATGTAATCGGTGTTTCAAAAGCGATTGCAAACGGAGAATTGGATCTCGAATCACTTTCTTATCAAGATGATGAAACAATTATTGAGACTCTAGTGAAATATCGTGGAATCGGCCCATGGACAGCGGGAAGTTTTTTGCTTTTCGGATTGGGCAGACCTAATTTATTTCCACTTGCAGATATCGGTTTGCAAAATGCATTGAAAAAAATTTGGGGAACAGCAGATAAACCGAAAGCTGCGGAAATTTCTTCGCATTTTCCGGAATGGTCTCCTTATTTAAGCTACGCATCGCTTTATTTATGGAGAAGTATTGAGTAAATTCTGTCATTCAGTCGAATTATGTATGTCTATTTAATGGGTCCCAATGATACAATAATTTTATGAAATATCAGATAATGATCTTGGGGAGTAGACATCATGAGAATTAGAGATTGGGATCGAAGTTTGAGAGCAAGGTTAATAGGAGAAGCGTTTATGAACATTACGTTTTGGATGTTTTTCCCTTTCCTTGCCATTTATTTTGCAGAGGAGTTTGGTAAAACTACTGCCGGTTTATTGCTTATCTTATCGCAAGTGTTTTCAGTAGGAGCCAATTTAGCGGGAGGCTATTGTGCTGATCAGTTTGGTCGAAGAACGATGATGGTCTTATCCTCGTTTGGTCAAGGGGGCGCGTTTTTCCTGTTTGCACTTGCAAATTCACCTATTTTAGATTCACCTAGCTTAGGATTTATCGCATTCACTATCGCAAGTATGTTTGGCTCTCTCTATTGGCCAGCAAGTCAGGCTATGGTAGCAGATGTAGTACCAGAAGAGCACCGTAGTGATGTCTTTGCCGTTTTTTATACTTCCATAAATATTGCTGTTGTTATTGGACCGATTCTTGGAGGGATTTTCTTTTTTAGCTATAGATTCGGATTGATGGTAACCGCAGGTCTCGTATGTTTATTACTGGCATGGATCCTCATTAAATTTACTGAAGAGACGAAACCAGTTCGTTCAGATGATGATGCACAAGGGGCACCACGTGGATTTATGCATGCCATCCAAAAACAAGTGAAAGATTACGGTGTGATTCTGAACGACAAATTGTTTCTGCTTTTCATTATTGCAGGAATACTAAGTGCACAAACGTTTATGCAATTGGATTTACTGCTACCGGTATATATTAAGGAAGTAATCGGAAATCAATCTTTGGGAACTTGGTTTGGAACAGATATAAAGCTTACAGGTGAACTTGCCTTTAGTGTACTTATTTCAGAGAATGGATTACTTGTAGCTTTGTTGACAGTTGCTGTTACACGGTTTGTTGCGTCGTTTAAAGAGAAAAACATTTTCTTCATATCATCCATCTTGTATGCATTGGCCATGATTGTTTTTTCTCTGTTTGATTTATTTTGGATTTTTCTTTTGGCGATGGCAATCTTTACATTTGGTGAGTTAATGATTGTAGGCTTGCAGCAAAGCTTTATTTCAAAATTGGCACCAGAACATATGCGAGGCCAGTATTTTGCGGCTGCTAGTCTACGTTACACAATTGGCCGAATGATTGCCCCATTATCCATTCCACTAACAGTTTGGTTCGGCTTCTTTTGGACATTTACCATCATTGCGATACTAGCTGTAGTAAGCGCTTTTGTATATTACGGCATGTTCTATTTATTCGAACAAAAAAAGACAGCTTCTCCGTCATCTTCTTGAAGGGGAAGCGGTCTTATGTAGGTTGGAATCGAAATTCTATATTCAAATTTATTGTTCCGTCGTTTCAATTTGTTCAATTTCATTGAAGTAGATGAAGGATTCTTCTTCTAATTCAGCTAAACGTTCCTTATTGATACCTAGGCTTAAGTTTCCTGAAAAGATAGGTTCCCACCAAGTTTCTGTTTTTAACATGTTATTTCCTCCTTTGATTGTCTTAAATTATTTGTTAGTTCTTTACCCTAAAAAGTTACACATATAAACAACTTTTTTGATAAATACTTCTTAAGACCTTAAATAGAAGCAAAAACTATACGAAGGAGTGAGCGATATGAATCAAACAACATTTGCGGTTATTGGTACTGGTATTGTAGGAGAACGTATTATC
>NZ_JBFUJC010000076.1:0-10893 GCF_056401595.1 Paenisporosarcina sp. P4_E4_2
GCGTCGTGCAGTCCGCAAAGCTAAAGCGGCGGAAAATGCGGGCACTCGCGCTGCGATGAGTTTGGATACAATCACCAACAATATTCAAATGGCGGACGAAAATGTCTCCCCTATTTGTCAGGATACTGGGTTGCCTACTTTTAAAATCAAAACGCCAATTGGGGTTAACCAACTTGAAATAAAAGCGGCAATCAAACGTGCGATGGTTACTGCTACGAAAACTGGTAAACTGCGTCCTAATGCAGTAGATTCATTGACTGGTGAAAACAGTGGCGATAACTTGGGCGAAGGTGTTCCAGTTGTGAAGTTTGAGCAATGGGAAAAAGATTACATAGAAATGAAGCTTATCCTTAAAGGTGGCGGATGTGAAAATAAAAACATTCAGTACAGCCTCCCTGCACAACTTGAAGGAATCGGTAAAGCAGGACGTGACCTGGATGGCATTCGCAAATGTATTCTTCACTCAGTCTATCAAGCACAAGGTCAAGGGTGTTCAGCAGGATTCATTGGTGTCGGAATTGGTGGCGACCGTGCTTCTGGATATGACTTAGCCAAAGAACAATTATTCCGCTCTGTGGATGACGTGAACCCTAACGCGCAACTCTCTGAACTTGAAGAATACATTGTAGAAAAAGCTAATACACTTGGCATTGGCACGATGGGCTTTGGTGGAGAAGCTACTTTACTAGGTTGTAAGATTGGTGTCATGCACCGTATTCCGGCAAGTTTCTTTGTTTCCGTAGCTTACAACTGTTGGGCTTACCGTCGATTGGCGATCAACATTAACCCTGCGACTGGTGAAATCAATGAATGGCAATATCAAGAAGGCGAAAAAGTTGAGTTTAAAGACTCAGGTACAGGTCAATCTGCTGAAGAAGCAACATCTCGCATTGTCGAACTGCGTGCACCAATCAGCGAAGAAGAAATTCGCCAATTAAAAGTCGGCGATGTCGTGAACATCAGCGGGATGATGTATACAGGACGTGACGCGATTCATAAATATTTATCCGAAAATGATGCACCAATAGATTTGAATGGTCAAATCATTTATCACTGTGGTCCGGTTGTTTTGAAAGATGACGAAGGCAAATGGCATATTAAAGCAGCTGGTCCGACTACATCCATTCGTGAAGAGCCTTACCAAGGCGACATCATGAAAAAATTCGGCATTCGTGCGGTTATGGGTAAAGGCGGCATGGGACCAAAAACACTGGAAGCACTTAATGAACACGGCGGAGTATATTTAAATGCAATTGGTGGAGCTGCTCAATACTATGCGGATTGTATAAAAGATGTTGAGGGCGTAGATTTAATGCAATTTGGTATTCCTGAAGCGATGTGGCATTTGCGTGTTGAAGACTTCACGGCGGTCGTTACAATGGATTCACACGGCAATAGCTTACATGCAGATGTAGATAAATCATCTCTTGAAAAATTAGCCCAATACAGTGAGCCTGTCTATAAGTAATCCAATAGATTGCCTGTTTAAAAACTTCTATGTTATAATGATTATTAATTAATAAAAATTCTAATAAATGCTGGTATTCCCTTTGGGAGTGCCAGCTTTTCGTACATTTTAGGGACTATGATTTTGATTTTCATTATCAGGAGGAATGTAAATGAGAGCAAAAGAGCAAAATATTTCACTGACAATGTTCAGTCGCATCAAACCACATGCCGAATTGATTGCAGCACTTTTATCAGGTGTATTAATTGTAATCGCTTGGCTGATCGGAAAAGGCGAGGAAAGCTCCTTATCCATTTCTATCTATTTAATCGCCTTTCTAATTGGCGGTTACGCTAAGGCGAAGGAAGGCATTTTACACACAGTGCACAACAAAGAATTAAACGTTGAGTTACTGATGATTTTTGCCGCAATTGGCTCATCCATTATTGGCTATTGGACGGAAGGTGCGGTCCTAATTTTCATTTTTGCACTAAGTGGGGCTTTGGAAACTTACACGATGAATAAAAGCCAACGCGAATTATCAGCATTAATGAAGTTACAACCAGAGGAAGCATGRCTGCTGGATGAAAACGGGCAATCAAAGCGTGTCGCTGTAGAGGAGTTGCAAATAGGAAACCTCCTGCTTGTAAAACCGGGTGATCGCATTCCCGTAGATAGCACTATCGTTAGTGGTAATACTTTGGTAGATGAAGCTGCAATCAGTGGGGAATCCATTCCTGTATCAAAACAACCAGGTGACCATTTATTTGCCGGTACTGTTAATTTAAATGGTGTCATGACAATTGAAATGAACAAGTTAAGCAGTGAATCGCTCGTACAAAAAATTATCGAACTTGTGCAATCGGCGCAAAGTGAAAAATCACCGGCACAACAATTTATAGAGAAGTTTGAGAGTCGGTACGTAAAGATTGTTCTAATCTCGGTAGGCATCATGATGTTTCTCCCCCACTTCCTATTTGACTGGGACTGGACGACGACATTTTACCGGGCGATGGTACTACTCGTAGTAGCATCACCTTGTGCACTCGTTGCATCGATTATGCCAGCAACTCTTTCAGCCATTTCAAATGGTGCCAAAAACGGATTATTGTTCAAAGGCGGCGTTCATTTAGAGAATGTGGGTTCCATGAAAGCAATCGCACTCGATAAAACGGGCACGCTCTCTCAAGGAAAGCCCGAAGTGACTGATTTCATCGTTCGTGAAGGCATGGATGAAACCTCAGTTCTGACAGACTGGGCAAGTATTGAATCGCAATCAACGCATCCACTTGCAAAGGCAATTACTAAATTTGCGGTTAATCAAGGGATTGTCACTTCACCTATTTCGAATATGAAAGATGTTCCCGGTTGGGGGATACATGCAACGATTGGAACGAAACAATGGAAAGTTGGAAAACCGAGTTACGTAGGAACAGATGCAGCCATGAAGTTTCATGATGGCATTGCTTCTAAATTGACCGAACAAGGAAAGACAGTTGTATTCGCAGCAGATATCGATGGGATCATTGCCATTGCTGCATTAAGAGACCAAGTTCGACCTGAAGCAAAAGAAGCTATTGCTTTACTTCGTGAATCAGGTATCTATACGATTATGCTGACAGGCGACAATGAACGAACAGCAAAAGTAATTGCTGAAGAAGCTGGCGTGGATCAATACATTGCCGAATGCTTGCCAGAGACAAAAGTGAGCCATATGAAAGAACTACTTTTGAAATACGAAAATGTTGGGATGGTTGGCGACGGCATAAATGATGCCCCTGCTTTGGCAACTGCAACGATTGGAATTGCTATGGGTGAAGGGACGGATGTGGCATTGGAAACTGCTGATGTCGTCCTCATGAAAAATGAATTGTCTAGAATCAATTATGCTGTCCGCTTGTCTCGTAAAATGAATCGGATTGTTAAGCAAAATGTATTTTTCTCCATTACCGTTATTGTCATTTTAATCATCAGCAATTTCTTTCAAATGATAAATTTACCTTTGGGGGTCATTGGACATGAGGGCAGTACGATTCTAGTAATCTTGAACAGTTTACGTCTACTGAATCGGAACATATAAAAAGCAGGAGCGTCTATACGACAGCTCCTGCTTAGCTTGTTGACAAAAGAATAATAATTAATATAAAAGTATAAAAATTGAGTTCTTATTTTTTGCACTCTATCGAAATAGATTGTGGTCGGCTATTTCTTTCGCTTTCCGCGGACGAAACGCTAGCCTCCTCGGCTCAGCTGTCTATGACAGCTGAACCTGTGGAGTCTAACTTGTTTCATTTTTCCGCAGGAGTCTTCRGAAATAGCCAACCACCTTCCAACKTAYATATTTTGCAGAGACACACTTACAGAAGCAATTTCTTTTGATTGGAGTGGAGGCGGCGACTTCAGCGGGAACAGCACGAGCTGAAGACCCCGCAGGAACGTAGTGACGAGGAGACTGAAGCCGTGCCCGCGAAACGCGTCCGCCGCAATGGAAATCAACGTTTTCTTGCATAGGCTCTTTTTCAATAGTATACAGTTATATTCACTCATTTTTTCTTTGTCTACAGTCTGAGCAGGAGCGTTTATACGACAGCTCCTGC
The DNA here is from genome assembly GCF_056401595.1 of Paenisporosarcina sp. P4_E4_2. Classification (NCBI taxonomy): domain Bacteria; kingdom Bacillati; phylum Bacillota; class Bacilli; order Caryophanales; family Caryophanaceae; genus Paenisporosarcina; species Paenisporosarcina sp. P4_E4_2. The sequence continues at coordinate 4,045 of NZ_JBFUJC010000076.1, forward strand.
TTTTTTCATGGCCAGTTTTTCTTTTCGTTCCTGTATCACGGCATTGATTTGTCCCCCGACCATCAAGATGATTCCGGAAAAATAAAGCCACATCATCAACACTATGATTCCACCAATACTTCCATATGTAGCTGAGTAATTGGCAAAGCTACTAACATATAATGAGAATCCAAGGGAAACAATGATCCAGCCTAGTGTTGCAAAGATTGCGCCAGGAATTACACTTTTCAAATACAACTTGCGATTTGGGGCAATCCAGTATAACAACATAAAGACGATAAAAATCATGACAGGTGGAATGGTCCATCTTATATTATTCCATACTTCCAAAAATCCTTGTTCGTAGCCGAGATAAGAGAATATGAAAGTACCAATTTGTTTGCCAAATACCGGCAATACAAGTGCAATTACAAATAACATAATGAGCAATAAAGTGAAAATAACGGATATACCTCTTGCTATGAAGAAAGGTCTTGTTTCTACCAAATCATATGAACGGTTAAATGATTTTATCAATGCGTTCATCCCATTCGATGCAGACCAAATGGTAGCAAGAATCCCGATTGATAATAAACCACCGTTGCGGTTATTGAGCACTTCATTCAAAGTGCCATCAATCAGCGTGTATACTTCAACAGGTGCATATGTACGTAAAATATTAAAGAGTTGATCCTCCTGCAAATTCAAATACGGCAACAAGGTCACCAAAAAAATCAGCAAAGGGAATAGCGATAATAAAAAGAAGAACGCAAGTTGTGCCCCTAAGCCTGATACGTCCACATGTTGAATGCGAGCAATTAATTCTTGAAAGAATCCTTTTGATGATGTGACATCAAAAGGATGCTTAGGTTCTTTATTTTTTTTCTTAAATTGCATCAATTTCAGCTTACTTAAGAAATTCCCTGACGACTTGGTTTTTTGACTACCTCTAGGTTGAATTGGAATATCTTCGTTAGCCATGTCATCGTTCCCTTCCTTATGAGAAATATTTCTCTTCGTATACATGCTCAGGTAAAACCGGCATAGTGAATTCATCTTCATCGTCTTTTACAATGGTTTTGTACTCTTCTTTAGAGTGTTCGAATGCTTCTTTTGTATCTGTTACCAACGTTTTCACTTGTGGTGTCAAGATTTTCATTTCTTCCACTTTCCCTGATAAATATTTAGCATCTTGGGATATCTGAGTATAAACCGTCTGTAGAACTTCTGCTTTTTCCTGTAATTTCATTATCAGGTCATCACGGTTTTTTGAATAATATTTCACGTCAGAAGATACCGTTTTCAATTTATATTTAACCTCTTCACGTGTCGCACGATCAAATAAACTGATCCCCGCTCCTGCCAATGCTCCAACAACCATGCCTTTAAATAATTTGCTTTCCTTCATATAAAAACCTCCTAAGTAGTAATAATCATTGTGCTTTAATATACCCAACTCTTTCTTCATTAAAACAATATGTGAATTGGATTTGACAATCTTTCTGTCCCATGAAATGATTAACCATATTGTCCGAAAGGCAGGAATCCCAAATGAACTTAACTCAACCTTCACAAGAAAATGTGGAATACATGATTGAACAAATAAAAGAAAAACTTCGTATGGTCAATGTTGATGCCATGAAATCTGAGCATTTTGATGACTCTCAGTATGAAGATTTACACGATTTGTATGCCATGGTCATGAAGCGTGATTCATTCAGTCCAAGCGAAATGCAAGCAATCGCATCAGAGTTAGGTTCATTACGTAAATAATTTTTTAAAAAACTTAGCGAACTTTTTTAGCCGAGAACCTCTAGTCTTGTTGACTTAGAGGTCTTTTTATATTGCTCAGCAAAACCAACTGCCTTCTCTGATGACAATCTGCATGCCCAATAATGTTAAATTAGCGTCAGTTCGCCATTGCTCCCATTGCTCTTTTTGAGGCAATAGATGTATATTTTCGAATGAACGGAAGAAACTATTGAAAACCGCTACACGCACTAGCTTCAAAGCAAAGTGTTAAGCCCCAATGCCACCACCAGTGATAAAAACATCCTTCTTCACGCTCATCCCCTCCATACTATTAAGTTCCTCAATTACTGATTGACAAAACTTTTGAATATATAAAAAAACACCATTCAAATTTGAATGGTGTTCATAGACTTATCATTATCAATAACAAGGAGGGCAGGAAAACTGGGCGACGATGGCTTCAGAAATTTCGTCTGCCATATGGAGTGCCTGTAATTCGTATAGGTCGAATGTGTTGATTGAAGCGGTATAATTTTTTTCAAGCAAATAAGTCGTTACTGCTGTAAGTAACTCCAAATGTTTGTACATCATTTCCTGCATTTCATGTTTCGTGATAAAAGGATTAATCATACTCAAAAATTCAGCAATGTCATCTGCATTGGCGTACCACTTTTTATTAATGGCTTCAAAGCTTTTCGTATCTCCCGCTTTTGCCGCTTTCACCAGATCGGCTGCAAGAACCAGATGTTCCTTAATCAACTCACTGTAACGGTCTCCCGCTTCCTTTCCGTAATAAGGCACGAGTGCATCTCCCATCTCGGGGGCGTTTCGTAATAATCGCGCCAGCACCATCTCCAGGTCGGGTGAATCGTTTATCAATGCAATCACGGCCGCTCTTGTCCAGTATACATGCTGTGACCAAAGTAAACGCATCGTATTACGCAGTTCTAGTTCTGCACGACTGAGACATGGATTAAGAGGGGCGACGTATTGATTAATATTCGAATACATTTCATTACCTCCAATTGTTAATCTATGTATCGTATTCCGTATAGGCATTCGACGTTCGCGTTTCTGCAAAAAAAATTAATAGAAGGAATTTTTGTTTTTGTCGTTTATTTCCGTTCAAATTGGTTTCTTCCTGTAGAAAGTCATTTTATTACCGGTCGTTACCCGTGTATTCCCTCTCAACCTCTCTTTATTCCCTTTCACTCATTTTCTTCCACTAAACATAAAAAAGCCTTCGCAAGGAAGGCTTCTCTAGGAAATTACACATTCATTAAATTTTGATACGCCACGGCAATGCCTGTACCAACAACTGCATTATGTTTAACCAAGGCAATATTTGCTTCCAAACTCTTGCCTTCCGTTAATTCTTTCACTTTTCCAAGTAAAAATGGCGTGACGTTTTTTCCAGCAATGCCGTTTTCGTCTGCTTCTGCCAATGCTTTTTCAATAATCTCAGTAATAAAGGACTCTTCCATTGCATCTTCTTCACGAATTGGATTGGCGATGACTGCTCCACCCTTCAGATTCAATGTCCATTTTGCTCTCAACATTTCGGCTACTGTTTGTGCATCATCCGCACGGAAATTCACTCCAAATGGACTCGTTCGCGTATAGAATGCCGGTAAAGAATCCGTTTGATACCCAACAACCGGTACACCTTTCGTCTCCAAATATTCCAGTGTGAGGCCAATATCCAAAATCGATTTTGCGCCTGCACAAATGACCGCTACATTCGTTTGTGCCAATTCTTCCAAATCTGCTGAAATGTCCATCGTTGTTTCAGCACCACGATGTACGCCGCCGATTCCTCCTGTAACAAATACATGAATACCAGCTAAATCAGCACAAATCATGGTCGCCGCTACCGTTGTTGCACCTTTTTGTTTAGTTGCCAATAAGTATGGCAAGTCACGACGTGATGCCTTGGCTACGTCTGGACTGTTTCCAAGCACTTCTAATTCTTCATCATTTAAGCCGATTTTGATTTGACYGTCCAATATGGCAATCGTTGCTGGTACTGCTCCATTGTCACGAATCAGTTGTTCCACTTCTTTTGCCGTAATTACGTTTTGTGGGTACGGCATCCCGTGAGAAATGATAGTCGACTCCAGAGCGACGACTGCTTTACCTGTCTCCAGTGCTTCTTTTACCTCGGTTGAATAAGATATGTATTGTTTCATTTATAATTCCTCCATTTCTTTTATTAAACGTGTTGCTGAAAGTTCGGTTCTTACCGTGTAAGGAGATGCTAATGTTTTGGAAGCATTCATCAGACCTGCTTGAATCGATTGAGGTAGTGATAAACCCTCCAACCAACTATGTAGCGTTGCCCCAACAAAGGCATCACCAGCTCCAGTAACATCTTCTAGCGAAGAAGCTTTTACGGCCGGCATGTGACGTACACCGTCTTCAGCGGAACCAAAATAAACTCCATTGCTTCCAGTTGTAATGACTGCATACTTTGCACCTTTAGCTAAAAGATCCAATACCGCTTCATGATATTCCTCATTCGTTTTAATCGTCTTTTTCAAATACATTTCGGCTTCATCTAGGTTACATAAGACCCAAGTGACACCATGTAGTTCATCGGGCATGCGATTCATTTTTGGTGAGGAAACAGGCACGATCGCCAATGGAATATGATTGTCAAAAGCAAATCGCTGTATAAACTGTACCGTTTCTTTTGGACAGTTTAAGTCAATAACAATAAGTGTTGAACCACTTAACAGCATTTCATAGGTTTGTAGATAGGCAGGTGTCAATTCTTCATACACGTCCATATTGGCAATAGCCAGAACCAACTCCCCTGAAGGATCCAGGATTGCCGAGTAAGAACCCGTAGTGTGATTTGGGAGCTGCTCGATGGATTGCAAGTTCATAAAGCTTTGCGAAGCCGTTTCGATTGTATGCCAATCTGCGTCTTTACCTGCAGTTGTAAAAAGACGCACTTTATGTCCTAAGCGTCCTAAATTTTCAGCGATATTCCGTGAAACACCACCTACACTTTCAATCGCATTCGCTGGATTCGATGTTCCCAGTTGAACATTTTGTTGCAAATGGAATTTACGGTCAACGTTGGCGCCACCAATACAATGAATTTCCCGTTCTTCATGCAAGACATACGCTCTTCCCGCAATCTTTCCTTGTTTCATTAAACCTGAAATTAAATTAGCTAACGCGGGTCTTGAAATGTTCAACGTTTCCGCCATTTCTTTTTGGGTCAAAAATGGATTTTGGCGAATCATCTCAATGATCGCCTGTTCTTTTTCATTCATCACATCACCTCTTTAAACATTTGTTTATAATATAAACTTTTGTGAAGGCGATTACAATACTTAATTTTCAAAATACCAAACTATTCTTTCGAATTACGATTATTGCAATTGATTTACTGCTTCGAATATTGCTACTATAGAAGCAGACTGGACGAAAAAGGAGAATTTTTAAATGACATCATTTAATGAGAAATTAACGAAGTACGCTGAGTTAGCTGTCAAAGTCGGAGTTAACATTCAGCCGGGACAAAGTTTATACATTACAGCATCAATTGATAATCCTGAATTTGTACGTTTATTAACTAAAACAGCTTATGAAGTTGGCGCAAAACAAGTTTATGTGGACTGGACGGACGACGTCATTACTCGCACAAAATTTGAAATGGCTCCAAGTGCTTCTTTCGAGGAATTCCCAGCATGGAAAATTCAAGAACGTGAACAGCTTGCGGATCAAGGTGCAGCGTTCATGAATGTGATATCTTCAAGCCCTGATTTACTTAAAGGAATTGAGTCTTCCCGCATTGCTGCATTCCAAAAAGCTGCTGGGACCGCTTTATCGAAATATCGTCAATACGTTCAATCGGACAAAATCAGTTGGACAGTAATTGCAGCTCCTTCTAAAGCTTGGGCAGCGAAATTGTTCCCTGAAGTTGCTGAAGATGAGCAAGTTTCTACATTATGGGAAGCAATTTTTAAAGCTGTGCGTGCAGATGTTGAGTCTCCTATCGAAGCTTGGAAAAAACACGATGAAACTCTTCATGAAAAAGTTGATTATTTAAACGAAAAAAAATATCACAAGTTACACTACACTGCACCGGGTACTGATCTTACAATTGAACTTCCTAAAGGCCATTTATGGTGTGGGGCTGGAAGCGTAAACGAAAAAGGCGATTCTTTCATGGCAAACATGCCAACTGAAGAAGTATTTACAGTTCCATTGAAAACTGGTGTGGATGGAGTTGTTGTTAGCTCTAAACCTTTAAGCTACGGCGGAAACATTATTGACGATTTCAAAATCACGTTTGAAAAAGGACGCATTGTGAAAGTGGAAGCTGCAGAAGGACAAGAAGTATTACAACAATTGGTGGATACGGATGAAGGCGCGAAGTATTTAGGAGAAGTTGCATTGGTACCTCACCAATCCCCTATCTCTGAATCCGGATTACTTTTCTACAACACTCTGTATGATGAAAATGCGTCAAACCATCTTGCAATCGGAAGCGCTTATGCATTCTGTTTAGACGGCGGCAAAAAGATGTCTCAAGAAGAACTCGCGGAGAACGGCTTAAACCAAAGCATTACACACGTGGACTTCATGATTGGTTCTGAGCAAATGGACATTGATGGAATTTTGGAAGACGGCTCTCGTGAAGCGATATTCCGTGCAGGTAACTGGGCGTTTTAATGAACAATTTTCGACAATTGGTAAAATACCTTCAAGAATGCACTCTCCTCCTGTATACTGATAACTATTGAACAAATAGGTTAGTAGAAAGGAGAGTTCTCATGACTTTCGGGATTATAATTGTTATTGGCTTTATGATTATTATTGGGATAACTGGTCAATTCGTTATGCATTTCTTGGGTAGAGCTTTAGTTTCTCATGACGCAGAAATAATCGATCCAAAACCTAATACAAAGTATTAATCATATAAAGCAATCGTCTACAGACGATTGCTTTTTGTTATGATTTAACTTTTCGTTTACATTTACACTACACGAGTATAACGATAATGTGACAAAATCCTACAAGATACTTAATTCCCCCCTCCTCTCTATACCATATGTCACAGGAAATTCTGCAACATTTGACAACTCCCATTAAGTACCATAT
>NZ_JBFUJC010000077.1:0-10878 GCF_056401595.1 Paenisporosarcina sp. P4_E4_2
GGAAAGTATCTCGAAGCTGCACGACTATATGAAAACTTAAAAACCACAACAGATGAAATTGCCGGGGTACGTTTATCCGAACGTTTAGCTGAAGTTTACAGTGCTGGAGCGGCATATGAAGATGCCATTCCTTTTTACGAAGAATCACTGTCAAACCATGTTACGCCAGATTTGCTTTTTGGTTATGCTTATGCCGCATTCCAAGCGGGGCAGTATGATTTATCAGTTCGTAAACTGAACGAAGTAAAGACATTGGACCCAGACTATTTCTCTGCACATTTGCTCCTGTCGCAAGCCTATAGCATGCTTGAAGACCATGAACAAGCATACCAGGCAATTCTAGAAGGATTAAGTCGTGATGAATATGATAAGGAATTGTATTTATTTGCCGGCAAAATAGCCTTGAAACTAGGTAAAGTGATAGAAGCTGAACAGCATTTGCGTCAGGCAATCGCACTGGACCCAGAATATATGGAAGCGACGTTGACTCTAGTGTCATATTTACACGCAGAAGAACGCGATCAGGATGTCATTGAATTGATTGAGATCATTTCAAATAATCAAGATGATTGGTCCGCGTTATACCCATTTGCGGCTGATGCCTATGCGAAAGAAGAAAATTTTGAACGTGCATACGATTTTTATTCTTTGGCATATACTGATCATAAGGAAGACCCGTTGTTCATGGAAAAATACGTTTATTTTCTGCTGGAAGAAGGAAAACGTGATGAAGCCCTAGAAATAGGTAGACAATTAGTTCTTTTACAACCTCATGAAGAAAGATGGCAAGACCTGATTGAATCATTGTCGTGAAAGGAGGAGTAGTATGACCGCATCTGTTTCTGTGATGGAAAAGAAAGAATTTGTGCGTTGGTTTTTGAAACGATATCAAATGAAACGACGAGAATGCGTATGGATCCTCAATTATTTGTTAAGTCATGATGATTTACTCCAAAAAGTACATTTTGTAGAAGAAGCACATTACTGCCCAAGAGCGATGGTTATGTCTGTTACAGAGTCGAATGGCGTGCCTTTTCGCTTTTACAAAGGAAATTTAATGACTGCAGATGCCGAGAAATCATTTCACGACTTACGTTTAAATCCAAATGAAGACATGTTTATTCAGTTGAATTTTCCAAATGTACCACCAAGTTCAGAGTATTTGGCGGTTTTGGAAGAAAATCCATTTATGCCGAAATACCTGCATATTAACGACAAAGATCGTCTTATAGCTGAAGAAGTGCTCAAAGTCAGCATGAATTCATTTAGAGAAGAACATATATTGAAACAAATTGATGAAGCTTTGGACGCCAATGATAAAGAACGATTTTTTGAATTGTCTAAATTGCTACAAGGGATGAAAGAATCATCCAAATCTTAACTTCATCGTATATGCGATGAAGTTTTTTGTTGAAAGGAAATGAAGATATGTACTGGAACTCAAAAGATATAAATGTATTTTTAGAACAGAAAGAATTTGTTGATACAGCCGTAATCCCTTTGTTACTAATCGATGGACAAGCCAGCCAACTGAAACAAAATGCATCAAGCGCTGAATTTTTGATGTCTCTTACCGCTTTTATCGAAAATCAATTTAAAGGACGAGTGGTGTTAATGCCACCGATATCGTATACGAAGCGTTCCAATAGGCAACAATTAGGGAATGAATGGACGGAAACGTTGAATGAAGCGGGCTTTAAGCACTTGTTTTTTGTTTCATGCGATATGACGTGGGGRAATGAAGTAAGTGAATTAAACGTTATTTATACGCCTTCTATACCACTTGAACACATGGACCAGAAATTGCGTCAATCCGTTCTGGAAGATCAATTGAGACAAATAATTCCGGTATTTGCAAATCGCTGGGAATAGGCAGTTCAATAAGCTTCAAGAAATGTTCACAAAGTAGATGTTCGCAACTAAAGGAATATTGACCTCCGTTTTTTATTGAGCTATCATAGAACTGTCCTAGTTTTACTATTTTTTGTATAAGTATGTCCGTTGGACTGACCTTTAAAGTTAGAGGGGGGAAAAGGATGAGTAACAATCGTGTATCAAGACGTCAATTCCTAAACTACACACTAACCGGTGTTGGTGGGTTTATGGCTGCAGGTATGTTAATGCCGATGGTTCGTTTTGCAATCGATCCAGTATTGCAAAAAGCTGGAGGCGGAGACTTTGTACCAACTGATAAAAAAGTGGCTGATATCACTGATGTGCCGGAACGCGTAGACTTTTCATTTGAACAAGTAGATGCATGGTATACATCTGAAGTCACAAGCACTGCATGGGTTTACAAAAAGGGCGACAAAATTATCGCGCTATCTCCAGTATGTAAACATTTAGGTTGTACGGTAAACTGGGCAGGTAGCCCGGATCACCCGGACCAATTCTTCTGTCCATGTCACGGTGGTCGATATGAGAAGAATGGTAAGAACGTACCAAAAACACCACCTCTAGGTCCGTTGGATGAGTTCGAAGTACGTGTGAAAGATGGTCTTTTACAAATCGGTAAAACACGACCAAATACATTAGTTTAAAGTAAGGGGGTACGACGTCAGTGCTAAATAAGATTTATGATTGGGTGGATGAACGTCTGGATATTACTCCTATTTGGCGTGATATTGCAGATCATGAAGTTCCAGAGCACGTTAACCCTGCACATCATTTTTCAGCATTCGTTTATTGTTTCGGGGGCTTAACGTTCTTCGTCACTGTGATTCAAATTCTTTCGGGTATGTTTTTAACAATGTACTATACGCCAGATATTGAAAATGCATGGAAATCCGTTTACTACTTACAAAACGAAGTAGCATTCGGTGAAATTGTGCGTGGTATGCATCACTGGGGAGCTTCACTTGTAATCGTTATGATTTTCCTTCATACATTACGTGTATTCTTTACAGGTTCTTATAAAAAACCTCGTGAACTTAACTGGGTTGTCGGCGTATTGATTTTAGGCGTCATGTTAGGTTTAGGATTCACGGGTTACCTACTTCCTTGGGACATGAAAGCGTTGTTTGCAACGAAAGTAGGTATTGAAATTGCTGCATCCGTGCCATTTATCGGAGGAGCTATTAAAACCTTGTTAGCCGGCGATGAACACATTCTCGGTGCACAAACGCTAACACGATTCTTTGCGATTCATGTATTCTTCTTACCAGCTGCTTTGCTTGGGTTGCTTGCAGCACACTTTATCATGATTCGTAAACAAGGTATTTCAGGACCGTTGTAAAAAAACAGCGTCTTTGATGATTTCTAAAAGGRGGGGACAATATGCATCGCGGAAAAGGGATGAAATTTGTCGGGGATTCTCGTGTACCTGCTAATCGCAAACCGAATATTCCAAAAGACTATTCCGAGTATCCGGGTAAAACAGAAGCTTTCTGGCCAAACTTTTTATTGAAAGAATGGTTGGTTGGTTCCGTTTTCTTAATTGGTTATTTAATCTTGACTGTTGCACATCCATCACCACTTGAACGCCAAGCGGATCCAACAGATACAGGTTACATTCCACTACCGGACTGGTATTTCTTGTTCTTATATCAATTGTTAAAATATGAATTTGCTTCTGGTCCATATAATGTTATCGGAGCAATCGTTATTCCAGGACTTGCGTTTGGTGCACTAATGCTTGCACCATTCTTGGACAAAGGTCCAGAACGTCGTCCATTTAAACGTCCTTTACCAACGGCATTTATGCTACTTGCATTGGCATCAATGATTTACCTTACTTGGGAATCAGTGGTCAACCATGACTGGGAAGCAGCAAAAGCTCAAGGTGAAATTCGTGAAGAAGCACAATTCGACACAGAAGCGGAAGGGTATAAAATTTACTCTGAAGCATCTTGTATAGGCTGTCACGGTAATGCATTTGAAGGTGGTATCGGTCCATCTTTAGCAGCTACTGATAAAACGGCTGAAGAAATTATGGAAATCGCGAAAAATGGTAAAGGTACAATGCCAGCTGGCTCGTTCAAAGGTACTGAAGAAGAATTAAAAGAGTTAGCTACATTCATTGATGAGTTAACACCATAATTGATTTTAAAAAGAGAGTCAGGAAACTGGCTCTTTTTTTGTACATAAAGGAGTCGTAGGAAGTGCATACTTTACTTACTCAAATTAAATTCATATTATTTCATAAATCATTCATGTGGTTGTTGCTCATCGTAAATATTTTAGGAACTGCTTATGGGTATTACTGGTATGGGTGGCAACTTGCAATAACGGATCCGATTTTCTTGATTTTCGTACCAGATAGTCCCACAGCCAGCTTATTTTTCTCAATTGCTCTATTTGGATGGCTGATTAACCGAAATTTCAAGCTTATTGAAGCTCTCGCTTTGATTACGCTTGTAAAATATGGATTATGGGCAGTAGTAATGAACATTTGGACACAATTTGAAGGGAGTCCAATTGGTGCGGTCGGATGGATGTTGATTGCGAGTCATTTTGCGATGGCCGTACAAGCAGTACTATATATACCTAACTATAAATTCACGTGGAAACATATTTTGATAGCATCGATCTGGACGTTACATAATGATGTTATTGACTATGTCTTTGGACAAATGCCAATCTATCGTAGCTTGAGCGAACATTTTCAGGCAATCGGCTATTTTACATTCTGGTTATCAATCGCTTGTATATTACTTGCGATTAAGGTCACTAAATCGTCACCTCTTCAGCAGCCTAAATAGTTGCTCATTTATTGCAGGGCAGATAAAATAAGTGGTAGATAGAAAATAGGGAGATGATCCATTTGGGTTTTTTGATATATTTTGCCGTATTATTATTGTTACCAATTTACGCGCAATATAAAGTAAAGAGTACGTATAAAAAATACTCAAAAGTACGTTCTACATCTGGGATGACTGGTGCTCAGGTAGCACGTTTAATTTTAGATCAAAACGGTTTACAAGATGTTAAAGTGGTTGAAAGTCGCGGTTACTTGAGCGATCACTACAATCCTATGACGAAAATTGTCGCATTATCTTCGCACAATTATCATGAAGCTTCAGTCGCTGGTACTGCAATTGCTGCCCATGAAGTTGGACATGCGATTCAGCATAAAGAAGCTTATTCATTTTTGAAATTCCGCCACATGTTAGTACCTGTAGCAAACTTCTCTTCAAATGCATCATGGATTTTCGTGATGATCGGGATTTTTGCAAGCATGTCCAATATGTTGTTATTGGGAATTGTTTTGTTAGCCGTAGGGTTATTGTTCCAAATTGTTACATTGCCAGTAGAATTCAATGCTTCAAGTCGTGCCATGACTCAAATCGTTACTCTCGGAGTCATCCGTAACGAAGAAGAAAAACATGCACGTAAAGTATTGAATGCCGCTGCCATGACGTACGTTGCTGCAGCTGCTGTAGGGGTTCTTGAGTTGTTACGTTTAGTGTTAATTTATACAGGCATGAGCCGAGACGAATAGAATCAAAAAAAAACTCACGTGCATGATTGACATGCCACGTGAGTTTTTTATATCCAACTAACTTATATCATTTGCTTAATCCAGTGGACGTTTTTGCTCATCCAACGTAAATCCTTCGCCCATAACGTCATGTACTTCAGTCATTGAAACAAAGGCATGGGGATCTATGGATGTGATGATGCTTTTTAAGCGGACAATTTCGTTCTTACCTACCACACAATACAAGACTTCACGGTCAGATTTAGTAAAATGTCCAAAACCTCTTAATACGGTTACGCCTCGTTCCATATCGTTTGCGATTCGATCTGCAATCTCACTTTGGAATTCCGAAATAATAAATGCACCACGTGCTGCATAAGCACCTTCCTGCACAAAATCAATCACCCGCGCTCCAATAAAGACCGCCACTAACGTATACATCATGGAACGTGAATCCAAGAATGTTAACCAGGAAAGTAGAATGACCGCTGCATCAAACATGAACATCGTTTTTCCCATACTCCAGCCAAAGTATTTATGCGCCAGTCTGGCAATGATATCCACGCCTCCTGTCGTGCCGCCATATCTGAAAATGATACCAAGCCCTACGCCAACAAAAACTCCTGCAAAAAGGGCAGCGAGGAACAAATCATCTTGTATATGTATATTGATTTCATAGATTTGAAAAATCTTTAAAAATACTGATACGGAGACAGTCCCGATGATTGTATATACAAATACTTTTTGCCCTAGAAGGCGCCACCCCAGAATAAACATGGGAATATTAAGTAGCAAATTCATTAAAGCTGGATCTAGTTTGAATGCAAAAAATAATATTAAGGTGATTCCACTAAATCCACCCTCACCAAGCTCGTTTTGAATGTTAAAATGAACAAAACCAAAGCTGAATATTGCTGCTCCTAACATAATGAAAAATATATTTTTAAACTTAATGCCTTTCAACACTGAAACACCCCATTTTCTGAAAAAGAATCCTTCGCTATTATCATTCATTTTTAGTATTTTGACAACATCATTCCTTATTATTAGGATAAGGATAGGAGCGTGAAAAGAATGACGAATGAGAAAACTATTCAAACTTTGCAAAAAGAAGTCGACGATTATATTGGGAAATTTAAAGAAGGTTATTTTCCTCCCTTTGAAATGCTTGCACGAATGACTGAAGAACTAGGTGAATTGGCAAGGGAAGTTCAACATGTGCATGGTATAAAGAAGAAAAAATTGACTGAAGYAAAAAAGAGCCTGGAAGAAGAATTAGGCGATTTGCTGTTCGTTCWTATCTGTTTTGCCAATTCTGAGAACATTGATATGCAACGAGCACATGACCGTGTAATGGACAAATTTAACTCAAGAGATAAAAATCGTTGGACGTTAAAGGAGGAAGAATAATGATTCGAGTTGCTATAGGTGGACCACGAGGCAAAATGGGACAAGAAGCTGTACATACTATCATGAATAATGAGAATATGGAATTAGTGGCAGTACTTGATCATAAAGAAATAGGAGATCTATTAAGTGAGTCTCCAGAATTTCCTGCAGGCTATGATGTACCCGTATTTTTGAATCTAGATAGTCTGATCTCAGCAATCAGACCAGATGTTTTCTTGGACTTGACTACACCCCATCAAGTCTTTGAACACACGACGATGTGTTTGCAAAATGATGTAAGACCAGTAATCGGCACAACAGGGTTTAGCGAAGCACAACTAGAGTTATGCACGAAAATTGCAAAGGATAATGAATTAGGTTGCATTATTGCACCTAATTTTGCGATAGGTGCCGTATTGATGATGAAATTCGCATCCATGGCTGCTGCTTATTTTCCGGATGTTGAAATCATTGAGATGCACCATGATCAAAAACTAGATGCCCCATCTGGTACAGCTTATAAAACAGCTCAAATGATTGCGGAAGTACGACCAGCACATAAACAAGGACATCCATTAGAGGAAGAAACGTTGCCAGGTGCAAGAGGTGCATCCTATGATGGAATACCAATACATAGTGTAAGACTACCTGGAATGGTAGCTCACCAACAAGTGATGTTTGGTGGAGATGGGCAGCTGTTCACACTGCGACATGATTCTTTCAATCGACAATCTTTTATGTCTGGCGTGACATTTTCTATAAACCAGGTGATGGATTTAAAAGAACTTGTGTACGGACTCGAAAACATTTTATAAATGATAGGATGCGAACCTCATGAAAATAGCTTTAATTGCGCATGACCGTAAAAAAGATGATCTGATCCAGTTTGTGACTGCTTATCGTGACATTTTGGATGAGCATGAACTCTACGCTACAGGAACCACGGGACAACGGATTATCGATGAAACAGGTTTAGCCGTAATCCGTTTTCAGTCGGGTCCACTTGGAGGCGACCAGCAAATAGGTGCCATGGTTGCAAAAAATGAAATGGATATGATTATATTCTTCCGTGATCCGTTGACTGCCCAACCTCATGAGCCTGATGTGACTGCGTTGATTCGATTATGTGATGTGTATCWAATTCCTTTGGCTACCAATATGGGAACTGCAGAAGTTTTATTAAAAGGTCTGCAAAAAGGCTTTATTGATTGGCGATTACTACAAGAAAGACGTTCTTAAGAAAGGAAGTGGTTTCATGAAGAAATTGAAAATTGGCATCACCTGCTATCCAACAGTAGGGGGGTCAGGAGTAATCGCAACTGAACTGGGGAAGCTCCTTGCAGAGCGTGGTCATGAAATTCATTTCATTACTTCCAGCATGCCTTTTCGGTTAAATCGCATGGTTCCAAATATTTTCTTTCATCAAGTGGAAGTAAACAGTTATTCTGTCTTTCAATATGCTCCTTACGATATCGCCCTGGCGAGTAAAATGGCTGAAGTGGTCCAAAAAGAAAACTTAGACATACTGCATGTGCATTATGCTATTCCACATGCGGTATGTGCAGTGCTGGCTCGTGACATGGCCGCACAAAATGTGGGAATCGTGACAACATTGCATGGTACAGATATTAGTGTTTTGGGTTACGATTCATCTCTTACAGGTGCCATCCGCTATGGAATTGAAAAATCAGATGTGGTAACGGCAGTTTCCAATTCATTGAAGGAAGAAACGTATCAATTAATACAACCATCTCAGACGATTGAAACCATTTATAATTTTGTTGATGAACGCGAATATGTTCCATCCAAATCAACGAATGTAAAGTCTTATTTCAATATTCATGAGGATGAAAAGGTAGTCATTCATGTTTCGAATTTCCGAAAGGTGAAGCATGTTGAAGATGTTGTTTCAAGTTTTGCTTATATACGAAAAGAAATGCCATCTAAATTACTTCTTGTCGGAGATGGGCCTGAAATGAATAACATCATTAAACAAGTCGATTCCTTGGGATTACAAAATGATGTGCTCTTTTTAGGAAAACAGAATAATGTGTCTGAATTGTACTCTATAAGTGATTTGAAATTACTTCTGTCGGAAAAGGAAGCGTTCGGGTTGGTATTATTAGAAGCAATGGCCTGTGGAGTACCTTGTATCGGCACAAATGTAGGCGGAATACCAGAAGTAATAGACCACGGAGAAAATGGCTACATTGTCCCTTTAAACGATGTTGAAGCAGTGGCATGTAATGCTTTGAAGATATTAAAGAATAATGACTTACATAAACGCATGAGAAATGCTTCCATTGAAGCGGTGTCTCGAAAATTCCATTCTTCAATCATCGTGAACCAATACGAAAAACTGTACGAGAAAGTGGTTCGTCAATATGTTAACAACTGAACATTGGCAAGCTGGTACAGCAATTATAAATAAGCTGAAAGAAAATGGATATGAAGCCGTATTTGTTGGAGGAGCAGTGCGCGATTTTTTGCGTCAAAAAGAAGCCAATGATATCGACATCGCTTCCAGCGCTTTACCAGAACAAGTAAAAAAAATATTCAAACGGACGGTCGATGTCGGACTTGCCCATGGAACTATCCTTGTTCTCGAAAGTCATATTCCCATTGAAGTCACAACATTTAGGAGCGACGGGGAATATGCAGATTACCGAAGACCAACGGATGTAAAGTTTGTCCTGTCTCTCGAAGAAGATTTGAAGCGTAGAGACTTCACAATGAACGCACTAGCCATGACTGAAAGTTTTCAGATTATCGATTTGTTCGATGGAAGACTTGATTTAGAAAACCGAATCATTCGAACTGTCGGCAATCCTACTGATCGTTTTCAGGAAGATGCTCTACGTATGCTAAGAGCTGTACGTTTCAGTGCTCAGCTCGGTTTTACAATTGACGACAAATCGTTGGAAGCCATCCAATTTTGCGCGGAAAATCTTACATATGTATCTGTTGAACGAGTGACTGCTGAACTTGAAAAAATGTGGGATAGCTCGAACTTACAAAATGGAATGAGCTATCTCGTCACAAGCAAATTGTCCGATCAATTGCCAGGAGGTTTCCCATTCCAACATGAAAAATGGGCGCAACTAGGAAATCCTCGCAACAGCTTGATATGTTGGTCCTTTCTTTGTTTATTGCAGGAAACCTCATCTGTGTCCGAACTGACCAGAACGTTTAAATTATCGAATGAATCGAAACAACAAATTGGTCAACTGGTTAAAGCCACTCAAATTCGATTTGAACGTTTGTTTACGAGAGATGACCTATACTCTTTTAATGAAGATATTCTTATCAAGGCGGAGAGCCTCGTTCATGTATTGAGAGATAAGATCCCACCGATGCCAATCGATACAATAATAAAACTCAAGCGTTCCTTACCAATTCAATCAAAAGCTGATCTTGTCATTTCAGGGAAAGACTTGATGGATTGGTTTAGCAAGCGTGGTGGTCCTTGGCTCAAAGAAGCATTGGCAGAGATTGAAATGGCTGTGCTTCATAAAAAAGTAGTGAATGATGCTACCAAAATAAAGGAATGGATAATGAATGAATCCAACAGTGAAATATGAAATTAAGAAACGTTTATTATCTGCAAAGGGTCAGCCTGTCTCGGGCCAACAATTAGCAGATGAATTTGGATTATCTCGAACAGCTATTTGGAAACATATTAAGGAACTTGAAGAAGAAGGATTTGTGATTAATTCCATTAAGAAAAAAGGATATGTATTGACATCCTCTCCAGACTCATTGCAAGCCGCCAAAATTAATCAGTATTTGACATCCAAACGGTTTGGCCAGTCAATTCATTATGAAGAAACTTGCCCTTCGACTCAGCCTATCGCCCATCGACTTGCACAATCGGGAGCACCTGATGGCTCGATTGTCGTTTGTGAAGAACAAACGGCAGGAAAAGGTCGTTTGGCACGAGCATGGACCTCTACTCAAGGAAAAGGCATTTGGATGAGTGTAATCATTCGACCGGAAATACCGCCTACAAAAGCACCGCAGTTCACGTTGGTTGCAGCAGTAGCAGTCACAAGAGCCATAGAAGATATAGC
>NZ_JBFUJC010000078.1:0-10876 GCF_056401595.1 Paenisporosarcina sp. P4_E4_2
ACTTAAGTTGGGCTTCTAATTTATATTCTTCTTCACTTTTCGTTATTAGTTTCTCTTTTGACGGTTGCGCAAGAACGTAGGAATATCTAACGTATCTTCTTGATGTGAAGTTTGTTGCTCTCTTCTTGGTGCTTCTTGTTGGTAAGAAGGTGCTTCCTCACGTCTAGATTCACGAGTTGGAACATGTTGTGGTTGTTGAGGAGCTTGAGCTTGTTGAGCACGCCCTGCACCAAATCCACCGCTTCTTGTTGTACGATGAGTAATTTGTTCTTCGTTAAATCCAGTAGCAATTACTGTTACGATAATTTCATCTTTCAAATTATCATTGATTACAGAACCGAAAATCATATTAACATCTTCATCAGACGCAGATGCAACGATATCAGCCGCTTCTTGAACTTCAAATAAGCTTAAGTTTGAACCGCCAGTGATGTTCATTAAAACACCCTTAGCTCCGTCAATTGATGTTTCAAGAAGAGGACTTGAAATGGCCTTCTTCGCAGCTTCAGCAGCACGGTTTTCACCAGAAGAAATACCGATACCCATAAGAGCAGAACCTTTGTTTGACATAATAGTTTTAACGTCAGCAAAGTCCAAGTTAATTAAACCAGGTACGGCAATCAAATCCGAAATACCTTGTACACCTTGACGAAGAACGTTATCCGCTTCACGGAATGCTTCCAACATCGGTGTGTTTTTATCAACAATTTCAAGTAATCGGTCATTAGGAATAACGATTAATGTATCAACCGCTTCCTTCATCGATCCGATACCGCCAATTGCCTGAGTAGAACGCTTACGACCTTCAAATGTGAATGGACGAGTTACAACACCTACTGTCAAAGCACCAATTTCACGTGCAATTTGTGCAATTACAGGTGCAGCACCTGTTCCAGTTCCGCCACCCATACCAGCAGTAACGAAAACCATATCAGCACCACGTAAAGCTTCTTCGATTTGTTCTTTGCTTTCTTCAGCAGCTTTTTTACCTACTTCAGGGTTCGCTCCTGCACCAAGTCCACGCGTCAATTTCGCGCCGATTTGTAACTTCACTTCTGCTTTTGATAAATTCAATGCTTGTGCATCTGTATTGACTGCAATAAATTCTACACCTTTAACTCCGTGTTCAATCATACGGTTTACAGCGTTATTTCCGCCACCACCGACACCAATGACTTTGATGACGGCAAGTTGGTCTACACTTGTATCAAACTCCAACATCGCATTTCCTCCTTCAATTACAAATAGTCTCTAAGTTTATTATTCGAAAAATTTATCGAGGAATTTGCGAGCTTTCCCCATCACGCCTTCTTTGTCTTCTTCTTTTGTCTGTGTTTGCTGTTTTTGTTTTTTGGGAGCTGGTGAATGTTGTTCAGGTTTTTTTGGTTGCCCTAACGCACTGTTTCCACCGAATCGGTTAAAGAATTGATCTTCCATATAAGCGTAGCGTATTAACCCGACTGCTGTAGCGTAACCCGGTTCACGTACTCCGATATACTCAGGTGTATAAAGTCTGACGCGAGTTTGCAAAATATGGCGAGCCAATTGGGAAAGCCCTTCTAATTTTGCAACCCCACCCGTAATGACCACTCCACCAGGTAAATCTTGAAGACCCATACGATAGAATTCTTCTAAGACTAATTCAAATAACTCTTCTAAACGAACGCCAATAATCTCAGATATGTATCTTTGACTATATTGTTCTTTCATTTCTGCACCAATCACAGGAACTTCAAACAATTCATCGTCAGATGCATCATCATAAAAGGCATGTCCATATTGATGTTTAATTTTTTCCGCTTGTTCAGTTGGTGTTTTCAAAACAATAGATAAATCTTTAGTTAAATGATCCCCACCGACCGGCAATACGGATGTGTGTGTTAAATGACCATCTTGGAAGACAGCAATCGTAGTTGAACCGCCACCAATATCAATGAATGCGGTTCCATGATTTTTTTCATCTTCTGATAATGCAAAATAGCCAGAAGCGAGTGGTTGCAAATATATTTCACGGATTTGAAGACCCGCACGCTCCACACAACGTAAAACATTATGTAAAATCGTTTTTGATGTCGTCATCATTGTTCCATCCATTTCTAGACGGATACCAATCATGCCGCGAGGATCTTTAATTTCATCCAGATGATCCACAATAAATTGTTTGGGTACTAAATTGACTAATTCTCTTTCAGGCGGAATCGACATCACTTGGGCCGAGTCTATCACGCGATCTAAATCATCATCGGTAATTTCACGATTCTCACTATTAACTGCCACCACGCCTTTAACTTGATGCAACATGGCTTGATTTGCAGGAATTCCTAACACGACTTCGTTTATAGACATTCCGATCATTCGTTCAGCTTGGTCGATTGCTTTTTTAATGGACTGCACGGTCGCATCAATATCGACAATTGCACCTTTTCTAATTCCGTTTGATTTTACATTCCCAACGCCAATAACGTTTAGGGAACCGTTCGTCATCTCTCCGATAAGGACCTTAATTGATGAAGAACCAATATCGAGAGAAACATATAATTCTGTCTGATTCAATCCGTGGCACCTCCTTCAACAACTCTTTACTCATCATTCTATTGCATTCTATCAAGCTTGTCTAAGTAAAATCGTCAAAAGTTGTAAATTTTCCTTCTATTCGACTGTTTTTTAGTCAATAGTCCCTTTTCTTTCCGTCCATCTTGTCAATAATATCCGTCGAATCACTGCTATATTTTGGAATAGTCTTACTCCGAAAGCGAAAATAGCTGCCAAATACAAGTCAACGCCTAAATGTACGCCAAGAAAAGCTAGTCCCGCAGCTAGCGCAATATTGAAGAAAAATCCAGATACGAACACTTTGTCATCATATACATGTTGAAGTTGTGCTCGAATACCTCCAAATAATGTATCAAGCGCTGCTAAAACTGCTATTGATAAATAGTTTTCATACACCGAAGGGATTTGAATATCAGTTAGTAATCCGAGAGATATACCCAAGATTAATCCTAGTAATGGTAGCCACATATGTTAGTCCCCTTTCGATGTATTTTTCAAGTAGTCATTTTCAATGGGCTGATCATAAGCTGGAATACTTATTTGCTCTTTTGGTTCGCCTATCTTTAAAGTCAGATTATCGATAAAGAAGTCGTCCGCAATCATAGAAGATTGTAGATGGTTGTATAGCTTTTCAGCATCTTCCATGGTCTCCGTTCCAATTCTAATTTTAAATGGCGGAGTTCTGACATTTAAACTATTAACTGTCGTCTGCCCATTAATATCCCTGATTGGTGAGGAATGAATAATGCGTTTCCCATCGATTGAAACAGCATGCCCGTTAAAACGGTTAATTTCATTAAGCAAGCGAGCGAGTAAATCTGGTGAGATACCCGTTACATTGTCACCAAGTGCAATTCCTTCCAAAGAAGGTTCAATTACCAGTTCCAATCCAGGTCCTGTCACTACGGTCAAACCCGCTTTTGCTCTTAACGTTTCAAGCGTTTCGTTCAATGCTTGCGCAGGGCTCTCGGACTGCAAATTTTCATACTTTGTGATGGTTTCATTAACATCTCTAATTTCTGACAAAAGCTCTGAATGCAGTTGTTTTTCTGCCGACAGCTCTTGCCTGATTTCCCAAATATCACGCGTATCCCGTGATTCTGGTTTTTGTACCGTATTGTATTGTACCGCAACCATAAAACCTACAATTAATAAGATAAACGTGAAGCGGACATAAACACCTTGTTTCATTGAACCGCTCCTTCCTTTCATGTAAAGAGGTTGTCCATGCTTGCTTGTCCATGCCATTCTAAAAGTAGCGGTGGTGTGCTAGAGTGGCGCTTTCCGCTTTCCGCTTTTCTAGGTCTAGCTCCAAACGCCAGCCCACTCCTAAGCTTCAGACCCTCATGCGAAAGCAAGCTTTCGAATCGGGTCTTCCAGCGCCGGAGTCAGGCTAGAATGGCGCTTTCCGCTTTTCTAGGTCTAACTCCAAACGCCAGCCCGCTCCTAAGCTTCAGACCCTCATGCGAAAGTAAGCCTTCGAATCGGGTCTTCCAGCGCCGGAGTCAGGCTAGAGTGGCGCTTTCCGCTTTTCTTATAACGCTGGCATTTGTATTTTTGATTTTTCTTCGATTGTTACCACAATATTATCATTAAGCAATTGATCTAGCACACCACCAGTGAGTTTCAATGATGGCATTAATACAGTTGGATCACCTATTGCCTCAATAACGAATGGAGCAGGGAACTGTTTTCCATCAATCGTTATGACCGGACCGTTGCATTTTATGTACGAATTGGCTTGCAATCTTTGTCCATTGATAGCTATTGCTTGTGCTCCAGATATTTTCAGTTCATTCAGCACCTGGAATACATGACTTTCGTGAACAATATAGTCATTTGGATTGACTGAAGCTGGATCGTACTCGGCATCTTCAAGTTGAACTATTACTCCTTCACCTGTGGAAGGAAGAATTCCTAGAAGTAATCGTAAATCTTCCGCTTCATCTATCAGACTCTCGTACTGCTCTTCACTTCCTGACAGTGATTTTTCAATCTCGCGAACTTGTTGTTGTCTCGCCACTAATTCTGTTTCCAACTCTTTATTTCGTTCTTTTTGCTGAATAAGGTCTTCCCTGTAGCGTTCCTCATGTTCAAAATACTTGCTGCTGGTAGGATCTCCGCTCATCTTTTTACTGCTCGATAGACTATAGGAATAGGCTAAAATAAAGCCTAGCACTAGGCACACTAAAGAAAAAATAATACGTTTGTTCACAACCGAACGATTAGGCTTATTCTGGAGTTTTTTCAACTTCCTCCTCCTCCTTTGGCTGTGGATTATACATATCTACATATGTCTGGAAGAAGGATCCCACTTCTATGTCAATGACACCTTTTTCAGATTCACCGATTTGTGCAATGATTGATGGATAATAATTCATTTTTTCAGCAAATGACGGAATTACGGCCCTAACTTCAAATCCGTCATTCATAAATAATCGAATGCGGTAAGGGTCTGCCTTAGATGGAACAGATTCTATCTGTGAAATCATGGACAAAACTTCACCGTTTAATTTGGCAAGTTCCTTCACCATACGAGTCAATGCTTTTGGATTATCAAACGCACTTAATACAGGTGCATCGACCGGCGCCATGTTTTCAGAGGTATGATACACAGTTCCATTTTCAAGTACCAAATCAAAGCCATCTTCTGTTTGTACATAGGCTGCTTTTTTCCACTCTTTTAATTCAATTGTTACCGCCGTTAAACCGCTTCGCTTAACTGTGACATCTTGAATCCATTCATTTTTTTGTAAAATTTCTTCGGCATTACTTGTCCGGATTTCCCACATGGATTGTCCTTTTTGAATACCACTTCGATCAATATATTCGTCACTTGTCGCTAAATTAGACCCTTTTACGACAATGGTTTGAACGTGACTATACGGAGATTGAAAATAGAGGAGACCAAGTAAAGTTAATAGGAAAAAGACGAGCAATAACGTGAACTTGCGATTTGTTCTCTTTTTTCTGCGCTCTCTCAGCGTTGGTATACGGTCTTCAATGTCGATAATTTTATCCACGTTATTCACTCCTTCCTATCTATCAGTCTTTTGAAAATCGTAGAATTAGCCCGACAATGAGCCAGGTTGAAAGTAAAGATGAGCCACCGTAACTAATAAATGGTAATGTTACACCTGTTACTGGGAATAAGCCAATGACCACCCCAATATTTAAAAATATTTGGAAACCAATCATCGATTGAATTCCTGCAATCGCATAAAAACCTACTTTGGTTGGCGCCAATACGGCTAGTCTATATCCTGTGTACAAGAACAGGCAGAACAACCCAATTAACAAGAAAGCACCGATAAAGCCCATTTCCTCCACAATGATCGAGAAAATGAAATCATTTTGTGGTTCGGGCAAATAAAGGAACTTCTGTCGACTTTGGCCGAAGCCGTGACCAAACAATCCCGATGGTCCGATCGCCATTAAAGATTGGGTACCTTGAAAACCGCTATTCAATGCATCTTCCCATGGATCGAGGAAGGCATATATACGCTTTAATCTGTAAGGTGCAGAAATGATCAAGCCAACGAGAGCCAATACGCCAATGGACCCAATACCAACGAAGAAGCGCACCGGAAACCCCGCGATGAACAACAGGGAAAATCCACCCACAATTAACAGAAAAGCTGAACCAAAATCCGGCTGGACCAATATGATTCCAGCGGGAACCAAACAAATCAGTATGGGCTGAACATAGCGTCTTTTGAGTCCAGTAGACTTTTGTGCCAGCATGCAAGCTAGAAATCCAATGACTGAAATCTTGACGAATTCAGCAGGTTGCAAGCTGAAACCGGCGATTTGAATCCAGCTTTGGGATCCATTCCTTACAATCCCTAGACCGGGGATGTACACCGAAAAAAGCAGAAGAATGGATAAAATATAAGCAATCTTCCAGAATTTTCGATTGCTCAGGAACGTCATTTTCGACATAACAAGTGCACATAACATCCCCAAGGTGCCGAACATTGCCTGTTTCCAGAAGAATGGCAAACTGTCTTGGTAATGCACTTTCCCCCAGTAAGAGCCGGCAGAGTAAACAAAAAAATAGCCAATGACAGTTAATAGTAAACTAGTAAACAGAAAAACATTTGTCGGTCTTTTCTGCAGTTTTGGCATCCCTTCGTCTGTTATTCTTATTAGTTGATTTGAAAGACTGCTTGGATGAAATCGTCTCCACGCAACTCAAAGTTTGCATATTGATCCCAACTCGCACATGCTGGTGAAAGCAGAATGACATCATGTGGTTTTGATAACTCAGTTGCGACATGAACGGCTTGTTGAATATTCTCGACTTTTTCCAAACCTTTAACTCCACATGATTCGGCAAATTCAATAAGACGCTCAGCCGTTTCTCCAAATGTCACGATAACTTTCACGTTCCCCATATACTCACGCATTTCCTCAAATGAATGGCCGCGATCTAATCCACCAGCAATTAATATGATAGGTTCCTTGAAGGCTGCGAGCGCACTCTTGGTTGCTAAAGTATTCGTTGCTTTCGAATCATTGAAGAACTTGCGTTGCTTCCATTCGCGTACGAATTGTGTGCGATGTTTTACTCCAGTAAAGGACGTCAAGACATGCTCAATTGTTTCTTTTGGACAAGACATTAAAATGGATGTAGCAACTGCAGCTAAAATGTTTTCTAGATTGTGTTCTCCAGGCAAAGCAATTGATTTTCTTTCAAGGAATGGTTCGCCGAGCCAATAGATACGTTCAGCATCCGCACTGATTCCATCTTGACGACGTCCTTTAGTAGAAAACGGCAAAAGTTTTGCTTTAGTTTTGCTTGCATAATTAACCACTGCTGGTTGATCTGCATTGTAAATGAAAATATCTTCAGACGTTTGATTTTTGGTGACTGCAAATTTTGCATCGCCATATTCTTCGAAAGATCCGTGATAATCCAAATGGGCTTCATATAAATTAGTCAAAATCGAGATTTTCGGTTTGAATTGATCAACACCCATCAATTGGAATGATGATAATTCAGTTACGATGATTTGGTCCGCCTGTGCCTCTTGCGCAACTGAACAAGCTACCGTACCGATATTGCCGGCGATTAATGGCTTTTGACCACCTTGATTCAATATATGGAAAAGTAAGGTAGTAGTGGTTGTTTTACCATTCGAGCCTGTAATGCCGATAAACGGAGCCTCGCTTATTAAATAGGCAAGTTCAATTTCTGTCCAAACCGGTATTCCCCGGGAAATAGCGTCACTGACAATCGGGTTGTGATAAGGAATACCAGGATTTTTAATTACATATTCGAATCCTTCGTCCAGCAAATCCTCAGGATGTCTTCCGCAAATGACGGTAATTCCTTTACTCAATAAATTCTGTGCATCTTGACTTTCCTCAAATGGTTTCGCGTCATTGACGGTAACAAAAGCACCTAATTTGTGGAGCAGCTCCGCAGCTGCGACGCCGCTTTTTGCAAGTCCCAGTACCAATACTTTTTTTGATGTAAATTGTGTAATGCTTTTCATTTATAATACCTCCATCATAACGACAATAAAGGCTGCAAGGAATGCCGTTGACCAAAAGACGACGACAACTTTCCATTCAGACCAGCCGGATAATTCAAAATGGTGATGAAGAGGACTCATTTTAAATATTCGTTTTCCAGTCGTTTTAAAACTGATGACTTGTAAAATTACGGACAGCGTTTCTGCAACGAATATGATCCCAACAAGCAGCAACAAAAGCTCTTGCTTAACTAAAATCGAAACCATCGCCAGAGCTCCACCCAGTGCGAGCGAACCAGTATCCCCCATAAATAATTTAGCAGGATTTGCATTGAAAATTAAGAAACCAAGAAGTGCGCCTGTTACGGCAAACGCGAAAATCGCAATATCTTGTTGATTGTAATACATGGCCAATACGCCAAATGTTGTAAAAGCAATGGAGGCTGTTCCTGAAACTAAGCCGTCCAGACCATCTGWCAAATTGACTGCATTCGAGAATCCTACCAGCCAAAACACCATGAATAATACATAGGCAAAGCCAAGATCAACTGACCAGTCCGTGAACGGTATACCTACTGTAGTTTCAAATGGACCTTGCTTTAACAAGAAGAAAGAGGCTACGGCAATAACGATTTGCCCAATCAATTTTTGTAAGGATGTTAATCCTAAATTTCTTTTTAATACAACTTTAATAAAGTCATCCAAAAAGCCAATGACGCCAAAACCGACAAACACGATGACTAAAACAATCGTTTGTGTGGTTAACATTTCCAAATAAAAAGCAACGCCTAGAGTCGTGAGGACAATGGAAACAATAAAAACAAGCCCTCCCATCGTAGGGGTGCCGGCTTTTTTCATATGGGATTGAGGACCTTCCTCACGGATACTTTGACCAAACTTCATTCGCTTTAATGCCGGAATGAAAAGTGGAGTTAACAGTATCGTAAGGACAAAGCCAATCCCTACAATCATAAGTGTTGTTGCGAGTGTCATATGTATTCTCCTTCAAATAAACGATGGTTGTCGTTATTACTATTATTCACCTAAGTATAAATGAACCGTACCGTCTACAGACAGTAAACTGTCTGCTTTTGGAAGCTGGGAGATGATTTTATTTCCCGTCCCGTGCCATTCAATTCTGAAAGGCTCTTCCATTTTAATCACTTTATTTTTCTCGAGACCTACTAGTTCAGGTACTCGCAATTGCATTGCATCTCCCCAACGATACTCTTTTTCAAGTTGATCTTTGGCAGAATTCTTGAATCCAATAAAAGGGGCACTATCTTCAATGATTTGTCCTACAATCGGTGCAGCAATAACTCCACCGAACTGCAACACGTGTTTTGGATTATCTATGGCGATATATACCACGATTTCAGGGTCGTTAGCCGGTGCAAAGCCAATAAACGAAACAATGTATTGCCCTTCTACATAGCGACCGTTAACAGCCTTTTGAGCAGTCCCTGTTTTCCCTCCAATGCGCATCGTATCGCGGAATGCATTTCGGCCTGAGCCGTTCGCCACAACTGATTCCAATGCTTCACGAACTTGTTTGGATGTTTCTTCAGAAATAACCTGTCTTACTTTCGTTGGTTTGTTTTCCTTTATCACTTCGTTCGTTTGTTCATTGTAAATTCGATTTACAACATAGGGTTGAAACAAAGTACCGCCATTGACAGCAGCTGATACTGCCTGAACTTGTTGAATGGGTGTTGTTGAAATTCCTTGGCCGAACGATGTAGTCGCATGTTCGACAGGTCCATAACTTCCTTTAGAAAACAGAATTCCTGAGGATTCACCAGCAATGGATGATCCTGTTTTTTGCCCAAAACCAAAATCACGTATGTATTGCGACAGCTTGTCACGTCCAACACGTTGACCTAGTTCAATAAAGCCTGGGTTACAAGAGTTTTCAACCACTTCCAAAAAAGTCTGATGCTTATGACCTTCCCTTTTCCAGCATCGCAACCTTGCGCCTTCGACAATCGCATACCCCGGATCATAAAAAGCTTCTTTTTTTAAATCCACTTTCCCTTCTTCAAGAGCAGCTGCAAGCGTGATTATTTTGAAAGTTGAACCAGGTTCAAATGTCATCGACACCGGCAAGTTCTGATTATAAACGCTAGGACTCACTTTGTCATATTGTAAAGGATGGAAAGTCGGGAACGAAGCTAATCCCAGAATCGCTCCTGTTTTTGGATTCATGGCAATTCCCATCGCCTGATCAGCATCATATTTCTTCATTGCCTGGGATAATTCTCTTTCTATCACTTCTTGGACATCTAAATCAATCGTCAAATCGATCGTCGAACCATCCTTTCCTTTCCCCCATTCGTCATTTACATGGGGCAAGGAAGTGCCTTTTGCATCTGTAAATAATCTGAGCGTTGATTCTGTCGATGTCAAAAATTCATTGTATTGATATTCAATACCGGCTAGACCTTCATGAWCGTATCCAGTGAACCCCAATAACCGAGACAATATTTCATCATGGGGATAATCTCGAACATAGTCAACCCCTGTATATAAACCAGGAATTTTTAAGGATTGGATTTCAATCGCTTTACCGAGCTCTATATTCTTTCCTGCAGGCGCCAATTTTATTAGGAATGTTTTTTTACTCATCTGCTCAACCAGTTTATTTTCGTCAATATTAAGAGCTTTGCTTAGTTTTGCAGCAGCACTCTCAACATCTTCATTTTGAGCAGGCATAAAATACAGCGTCGGTGAGAGCTTGCTTCCTACAATTAATTCACCATCACGATCGCGAATGTTGCCTCTTGTCTGTGAAAATGGAATTTCACGATCCCAATTCTCTTCTGCTTTCTCAGTAAGCCATTCAT